>JBKHYB010000154.1:0-4758 GCA_046565725.1 Actinomycetota bacterium | reverse complement strand
CTTCGGTCACGAAGTTCACGATCAGGTTCTTGGCGTCGTTGCTGAGCTCGACCTTCATCAGGTCGCTGACGGTGCCCGCGTCGGCTGCGGTCTGGTCTCCGAAGGAACCGTCGCCGGTGCCCTGGTCGTTGACGAAGTTGGCGTCGCCGACCGGATCTTCGATGACGGCCTTGGGGGCCGGAGCCGCCGAGGCGCCGAGGCTCAGGGCTGAGAACACCACCGCTGCGGCTACGAAGATGCCGAACCTGCTTCTCATCGTTGCTCCTTCAGAGTGATCTCGGACGGTGTCCGTCCGCCTACGTCCTGGAAGGTTCGCCCCCGGCAAGTGGAACCCTGCCCCGAGCCCGGTCCCAGCTTCAGGGCCGACGGCCCCGGTATCCTCGGCCGATGTCCGAGCTTGCCCGTCTGTTGACCGCCACGGCCGGGCGCGAGCCGCCCTTCGCCCTGGTCGACCTCGATGCGATGTGGAGCAACGCCCGGTCCATGACCGAGCGGGCCCTCGGCAAGCCCATCCGCCTCGCCAGCAAGTCGGTGCGGTGCCGCTCATTACAGGAGCGGGTGCTGACCTCTGAAGGGTTCCGAGGGACGCTGGCGTTCACGTTGCCGGAGGCGCTGTGGCTCGCCGAGCAGGGTTTCGACGACATCGTGGTCGCCTATCCCACGGTCGACCGGTCGGCGCTCACAGATCTCGGCCGCTTGATGCAACAGCGACCCGAGACCCGGCTCACGGTCATGGTGGACTGCACCGGCCATCTCGACGCGATCGAGGCGGCGGCCGGCTCGGTCCCGATACGGGTTGCGATCGACGTCGATGCAGGGCTGTGGTTGGCGGGTGGGCGGATCCGCATCGGCGCCAAGCGTTCGCCGGTCCACGCGCCCGACCAGGCCGAGGCCCTCGCCCGCGATATCGACAAGCGACCCGGGTGCTCACTCGTGGGACTGATGCTGTACGAGGCCCAGATAGCCGGAGTGGGCGACGCGCCGAAAGGAAAGCCGGCGCGCGGTCTCGCCCTCCGGGCGATGCAAGCCCGCTCCCGGGCCGAACTGGTGGAACGGAGAGCAGAGGTGGTGCGGAGGGTGGCCCGGGTGACCCCGCTGGAGTTCGTCAACGGGGGAGGCACCGGCAGCATCTCGTCGACCGCACGCGAGCCGGAGGTAAGCGAGATCGGCGCGGGCTCCGGCCTGTACGCGCCGGTGCTGTTCGACTACTACTCGACCTTCGCCCTGAAGCCGGCGGCGATGTTCTGCCTCCCGGTGGTGCGCAAACCGGGTCCCGACTCCGCCACCGTGCTGGGCGGGGGCTATCTGGCGTCTGGTCCCGGCGAGTCGTCGCGGTTGCCGTCGGTGTATCTCCCACAAGATCTGCGCTTGGACCGGCAGGAGGGCGCGGGCGAGGTGCAGACGCCGTTGCTGGGCCCGGGTGCAGCGGCCCTCGACGTGGGCGATCGGGTGTTCTTCCGACACGCCAAGGCGGGGGAGCTGTGCGAACGCTTCGCGTCGTTGTTGCTGGTGGAGGGCAACGAGGTCGTAGACGAGGTGCCTACCTATCGGGGCGAGGGGAAGACGTTCCTGTGACGTGGACCAACTGGACCGGCGATCAATGCTGTCGGCCCGCAGAGATGGTCCGTCCGGCGACGGTCGAGGAGCTAGCCGGTCATCTGGCCGACGCGGCCCGCCGCGATCTCGTGGTCCGGGCGCTCGGAGCGGGACACTCGTTCTCCGAGGCGGTCCTCACCGACGGGATGCTGATATCGCTCGATCGCATGAGCCGCGTGCTGGACGTGGACCGGACCTCGGGGCTCGTGCGCGTCCAGGCTGGGATAAAGCTGCGAGACCTGAACCTAGCCCTCGATGCTCACGGTCTCGCGTTGGAGAACCTGGGTGATGTCGACGTGCAATCCCTCGCCGGCGCCACCGCGACCGGAACCCACGGGACCGGTGGAAGGCTGCGCAACATCTCGGCGGCGGTCGTCGGGGCCGAGATGATGACCGCAGACGGTCGTCTCCGCGAGATCGATGCTTCCTCCGAGGACCTGAGAGCGGTGCGGGTCAACATCGGAGAGCTGGGCGTGGTGACGGCTCTCACGATCCAGGCCGTGCCCGCCTTCACGCTGCATGCGATCGATGCTCCGGCCGAAATCGACGACGTCCTTGCGGATATCGACCGTCTCGTCGACGACAACGAACATTTCGAGTTCTACACGTTCCCTCACAGCCCGCTCGCCCATACCCGTACGAACAACCGGGTCGAAGGCCCCTCGCGCCCCCGCTCCAAGCCGCGGGCGTGGTTCGACGACATGTTCATGCGCAACCACGTGCTCGGCTCGATCTTCAGGCTGCAGAGGCGGTTCCCTTCGACGATCCCGGCCGCCAGCCGGACGATCCCGCGCCTCGCCGGTAAGACCGAGCGGACCGACCGGTCGTTCGAGATATTCGCTTCGCCCCGGCTCTTCCGCTTCACCGAGATGGAGTACGCGATCCCGCGCGAACACGCCGCCGAGGTGGTAGCGGAGGTCAGGCGGATCGCCGACGACCGTTCGCTCCGGGTGGCGATGCCGATAGAGGTGCGTTTCGTGGCGGCCGACGACGCCTACCTGAGCCCATCCGAGGGTCGGGACACCTGCTACATCGCCGTCCATGCCTTCGACGGCATGCCGTGGACGGACTACTTCGACGCGGTCGAGGAACTCATGCGCCGCTACCGGGGCAGGCCCCACTGGGGCAAGCGCCACGGCCTGGGGGCCGAGGAACTCACCGCCCTGTATCCGCGCTTCCGGGACTTCCTGGAGGTGCGGGAGAGATCCGATCCCTCTCGGCGCTTCGCCAACCCCTACGTCGACCGGGTGCTCGGACCCTAGTTATTTCGCGGTATGCATCCAACCCCATTGACCTTCAGCGACCCAACCATCACGATGGAAAAAAGGATCGCCTGTTGGGGGGTCGACGATGGCTTCGATAGAAGAGACGCACGACCTGAGGACGGCTCTGGCCATCGTTCGTGGGGGTGCAGATCTCCTGGCCCGGCACGGCAGCCTTCCCCCCGAGCGCTGGGAGCTGGCCTGCGATCTCGTGGTGCAAGGGCTCGAGCGACTCCGCGCCTGTGGTCCCGAGGCGATCGAACTGGACCTCTCCGAGGACGCCTAAACCACCTATCGCCGGCAATCCTTGGGGCCGTGCGCCTTCCCTTTGCCCTTGGGGTTCGGGCATCCCTTGTCGGTCGGCAGCGAGAGCTGGAGACCTTCGAGCACGACCGGCCCCGCCACCCGGCTCCCATGACCGAACGACATGTCGGATACCGGTGTGATCGTGAGGAACAAGGTCTCGCCCTCGGCGATCTGGGCTGCGATGCCGGGGAGCTCGATCCTGAAATCGTCGCCGCTCACCGGGAGCACACGGCGCAGCGGCATGAGGTTGTTCTGGATCACCCTCGCATCGGCGGGGGTTTTGCCGACCGAAAGCCCGAAGAACGCCCGGGCATCGGGCGTAGCGGTCGTCACCCTTCCTTCCAGCGTCGGTATCCCCGCCCGTGTCAACGGCCCTTCGGCGACCGCGATGTTGATCGGAGCACCGGCACCGGCGGTCGTGATGGTGGACCCCGTCCCGAGCGGATCGACGTCGACCTTGCGCCGCGCATCGAGATCGTCGAGACGTAGACACGAATCCCCTGCAGCGGTGGTCAGGTTGTAGCGATCGGGCAGAAGCCCATCGGTGCCGGTGCCCGAGAAGATCCTCTTGTAGAAGTCGATGGTCAGCTCGGTGAAGTCGCCGTTCGGCGAGCAAGCGTCGCTCCCCGCGGCGGTACCGGGTGGCAGGGCGTTGGGTAGCGCATGCCCGCCGTTGTAGGCGACGAAGTAGCTCTGCGATCGGGCCTCGTCGGTGACGGCCTCTTCGAAGATCTTGATCCCCTGGTTCAGGTTGAAGAGGTTGTCCGAGGATCCCTGACGCATCAGCACGGGGACGTCTATGAGGATGCCTTTCTCGACGAAGGCCGCCGGAGCGTGCTTGTGGAACTCCGAGTCGAGATCGGGGATGGCGGCGTTGCGCTGCCCGAGCAGCGAGCCGTCGGGCCACTGTCCGGTCGCTGCTCCCCAGGCGAAGCCCTCATGTATGTACTGAGGCACCATGCGAGCCCCGGCAGCGTAGAGGGCCGTAACCCACGCGGTCCTTGCGACTCCCTGTGGAGCGAGGCTCTCGGGCAGATCGAACCAGGTGATCTCCGGGGCCAGTGCGTCGAAGCGGGTGCGACCCTCGTCGGCGATCTCGTCCAAGGCCGTCATCGTCTGGTAGCCGCCGCCATAAGAACCGCCGATCGCACCAAGAAGGGGATCGTTGGCGATCGGGTTTCCTCCCGCATCGAGGTTATGGGCGACCCAGGGCAGCGAAGCGACCTTGTCGATGACCGCCTTGATGTCTTCGGTCTCCTTGGTGGGGTCCTGGACGTTCGCCTGGCCGCCCGACTGTCCGTGGCCCCGCTGGTCGATGCTGACGACGCCGAATCCTGCATCCAAGAAGCGCTTGACCGCCCCCGAGATCGTGGAGGTTCGGCTACCGGCCCAACCGTGCGAGTGGAGGATCACCGGAACCTGCGCATCCGGGCCGGCCCCAGCCGGTTTGAAGATCGTGATGGCGATCTTCGTGCCATCGCCCGGGTTGGTAACGGTCGCGTTCTCGGCGGTGTGGTCCGCGGCTCGGGCGGGGAGCCCGGTTACCAGCAGAGCGACCGAAAGGACGGCAATGACGAGGCGGCGCATCGTTCCT
>JBKHYB010000153.1:0-4771 GCA_046565725.1 Actinomycetota bacterium | reverse complement strand
ACCACCGCTGCGATCGACCGTCCTTTCGCGCGCGCAAGGAGCTCACGGGCGGTTTCACTGTGGTGCCGGCCCCGGCCGTGGTTCTCCAGTTCCCGTTCGAGCCGAAGGAGGGCGCGACCGACCGGACCGGTGGCGACCGGGGTGTCTCGGGCCGGTAGAACGGTCCTCGTCCGCCGGAGTTTGTGAACGGTGATTGCCGAGGCCCACACGAGAACCGCGGTTCCGAACGCCCCCAGGAGCATCTTGGCGGTGGAGCCGAGGCTCTCGAAGCGCTCGGACAGGAAACCGAGGATCGACATGAGCGGGATCGACTCGGCCAGAGTGGCCTCCGCAGGCGGTATGTCGAAGGTGGGATCGAACTCGTACCACCCGTAGATCGGGAACCACACCTCGACCCAGGCATGGGCATCCGAGTTGCGCACCTCGTGATAGCCGGTGAAGACGTTCCTCGTCCCGGGCGTGTATCCGGTGACGACCCGGGCCGGGATGCCCAGCGATCGAAGCATCACGGCCGTCGCCGAAGCGAACTGTTCGCAGAACCCGACCTCGGTATCGAACAGGAAATGGTCGACTGCGTCCCGACCCGCCGGGGGAACCGGTGAGTCGAGGGAGTAGCGGTAATTCTCCGCGAGGTACTCCTCGATGGCGACGACCTTGTCGTATCCCGTCGGCGCATCTCGCGTGATGGTTGCTGCGAGGTCCTTCACCCGTTGCGGAAGCGCATCTGGAAGTTGTAGATATCGCTCGATCTGATCCGGCATCGCTCGCCCCGAATCGTTGGTGGATCTCAACTCATCGGGGGTAGCGGCGCCCCGACTCGAGACCGCGCTGTATACGCTCCCCGACGTCTGGGACTCGCTGGTGTGGAGCGCTCCGAGTTCGTCCACGCTGAGTGCGTCGGAATGCCAGACCCTTTCCGGCTGCCCTCCGGTGAACACGATGCTCGGCTGTTCGGCTTCGATGTAGACGGTTTGTGACACGATCGCTCGGAGGCCGAGACTCCGGAACTCGGGCGGGTAGTCGTAGACGGGTCCGGGCGGCAGTGGTTCCGGTTCTGAGGTGGGAGCATTCCAGGCAACACCGTCGTAGGTGTCGAAGATGAGGCCGCGCAGCATCGACGGAGCGGTCGTTCTCACCCGCATGACCAACTCATCGGAAAGCTCCCCTCGCACGCGCAGGTCCATGCGCGGCGAGAACGCGTAGTAACTAGACCCGCTGGACCTTGCGAACGGGTTGTCTCCGAAGCCAGGGTTGGCCACCCCTCCCTGCCCCGTGATGCCGCCCGGGATCCCCAGCTGGAAAGGAAGGGCGAATGTCTGGGTTCCCCGGGGCTGGGGCAGCAACAAGAACACGGCCCCGGTCAGCGCGATCGCACCGATCGCTTTCCGACCCCGAGCCTTCGGTCTCGACCGTCCGCCTGAAGCTCGCCCCACGATCGCAGCCCCTTCCGTCAGCTCAGACCGATGCGATAGGGAGAGCGCCCAGGTAGCACAAGCTCCGTAAGCCACGAGAGCGACACCGAAGCGCATGTCTTGCGAGAGCGAGCCTGCTATGGCCATCAGGGCGAGGGACGAACCCAACGAGAAATTGAGGTCCTTCCGCGCCGGCAGATCGAAGCTATGGATGATCTGCACCCACAAGAAGACCTCGGCTAGAGGGAAGCGGGCTTCGTCGAGGCTCCCGATGGTTCCGACCTGCTGCAAGAAACGACCGAGTGCAAGTACGGCAGCCACGGCGAGTCCGATCTTGATGTGCCAGTTGTCCCGCGCCCGCCGAACATGAGAGACCCAGTACGCGACCCCGAGTACCGGTATCGCCATCGCTGCGCTGAGCGGAGAGATGGCGCCGTGTATCGCCATCGTGATCACGCCTATCAGCACGCACGACAACACGGCAGCCCTGAATCTCACCGAGTCTTCGGGAACGCGCGTACGGTTGGCGCGGCGGACGGCCGCTAGTAGATCTCGAGGCATGATCTGAGCTCTTGATGGCGTTTCAGAACGCGGACGTCTCGGCAAGCTCCTCGGAGATCTTCCATCGAGGCTTCCACCACCGACGGATCCCACGTGGACGAGCGCGCTGTCACGAGGATGACCCTGTTGCCCGCCGACCCGATCCCGTTGATGGTCGAGCGGAGACCCAAGTCTTTCGCTGCGGCGGTGGAGACGTGCACCAGGACGGTTCCCCCTCTGCCGGCCCCTTTGGTCACAGCCTCGAACAACTCCTTGGTTCCATCGGCCGATGGGCGCACCCGAGCCAACTCGTCGAGGATCGCGTCGTGCGTCAGGGCGCGCGCGATCCGAAACTCGCCGGACGGGCAGTGGAAGATGGCAACCCGATGACCCGTGGAGACCGCGTACCGACCGATCGACGCGGCGCTGGAGACGAGCATCTCAAGGTCCGAGTCGGGTGCTTCGCCGACCTCGCCTCCCCACACCGCGATCGCTATGCGTCCTGCCGATCGTTGTTGATACTCACGAACGATCGGATGTCCCGCGTGAGCCGACGACTTCCAGTGGATGGCGCGGAAGGGATCCCCGTGGCGGTACTCACGGGTTCCGAAGATCTCGTCGGAGTGACCGATCCGAGCCCTCTCGTGGAGACGCTCCCGCGGGAACGACGATGGCTCTAGTAGTGGGAAGGAGCGTAGTTCCACCCACCTCGGCACCACCGTCGTTTGCGACGGCACATCGATCGTCCTCTTGGATCGTTTCAGTCCGAAGGGTGCTCCCGTCGTGATCTCGATCGGTCCACTCTCGTAGACCCCCCGGCTCTCGGCTGTCAGCTCGGGCGCGATCAACACCGAGGTGCCGGGCGGGATCGGTTCGGTCGCGTAGATATGGGTCCCGAAAGGCTCGAAGCGGTCGACGAGCCTGAGCGGCGGAGACTCCCTGCGACCCGGGTTCTCTATCGCGATAGAAACCGGAGTTCCATCGCCGACCCGAACCCGGCGGGGGACCGAACGCTCGATCACGAGATCGCCCAACCGGTGACGTTCGAACAGCGCGAAGCCCAGCACGCCGATAAGACCGGATGCGATCACGAAGAGCCATCCTGCTTGCCCCGTGGACCCGGCCACGACGAGCAGGGCCGCAAGGAGACCGAAGATCGCTGCCTTGCGGGTGAGACGCATGGTCAGCCTCGTACCGGCACCGGGGTGGAGGAGACCACCTGCTCGACGATCGTCTGCCCTCGTCTTTCGTCGAGGTACGAGGACGGGCTCGATAGCAACCGGTGGGCCAGGACGGACACCGCCAGCGCCTTGACGTCATCGGGGATGACGAAGTCTCGGCCGTCGATCAGGGCTCTCGCTTGGGTGCAACGGACCAGCATTATCGAGGCTCGGGTACTGCCACCCACTTCGACATCGGGATGCTCTCGGGTCGCCCTGACGATCGCCAGCGCATAGCCGAGCACGTCGTCGTCAACGTGTGTCTCCCTCACGAGGTGTCTGATCTCGGAGATCTCTTCCGGCGACAGCACGGGGTCGAGGTCTTCGATCGGATGAGCCTGCAGCTGTGCGCGTATCAGTTGGGCTTCGGTCTCGGCGGTGGTGTAGCCGATGTCCATGGCGATCGCGAAACGATCGAGCTGACCCTCGGGGAGCGGATAAGTCCCGTGATGCTCGATCGGGTTCTGGGTGGCGATGATGAACTGGGGCTCGGGCAAGGCATGCCTCTGGCCGTCTACCGTCACGGCCGCTTCGTCCATAGCTTCCAAGAGGGCCGACTGGGTCCGCGGCGTCGTTCGGTTGATCTCGTCGATCAGGACGACGTTGGCGAAGACCGGTCCGGGGATGAACTCGAAGCTCCTGGTGTCCTGGTTGTAGATGGAGGTGCCGGTGATATCGCTGGGCAAGAGATCGGGTGTCGCTTGGACCCGCTTGAACGACCCGCTGATGCTCCTCGCGATGCTGCGCCCCAGAACCGTCTTGCCCACACCCGGAACGTCCTCAACGAGGAGGTGCCCCCCGGCGAGCAGCGCGGTGACCGCAGCCCCGATGGCCTCGTCTTTCCCCCTGATGACCCTGCCAACGTTCCCGATCAGGGCCCTCGCGGCCTCAGAAGCCGCAGCGCGATCCATCCCCCGATTCTCCCACCCGTTTCCTAACAAGAATCGACCCCCCTATAGGGGACAGTTCGAGCGCGGAAACCTAGTGCCGCGCGCCGAGCGACACCGCGACCCGCTGGGCCTAACATCGGGGTATGGACAATTTCCGGATAGACAAGGACTCCCTCGGCGAGGTGAAGGTTCCCGCCGACAAGCTCTGGGGAGCTCAGACCCAACGGAGCATCGAGAACTTCCCGATCGGGCGCGACCGCTTCGTGTGGGGTCGCCGGGTGATCCGAGCCCTCGGGTTGCTCAAGAAGGCTGCCGCCCTGGCGAACGGTGAGCTCGGACAACTGTCCCAGGAGAAGGTCGACCTGATCGTCAAGGCCGCCGACGAGGTCATCGCCGGGCAACTGGACGATCAGTTCCCCTTGGTCGTTTGGCAGACCGGGTCGGGTACCCAGAGCAACATGAACTCGAACGAGGTGATCGGCAACCGAGCCATCCAGCTGGCTGGAGGCGAGATCGGGAGCAAGACCCCGGTTCACCCGAACGACGACGTGAACCGAGGCCAGTCCAGCAACGACACCTTCCCAACTGCGATGCATATCGCGGCGGTAGAAGAGATCTCCGAGAACCTGCTGCCCGCGGTCAAGCAACTGCGCGACACCTTGGACTCCAAAGGCCGGCAGTACGAAGACGTGATCATGGTCGGGCGCAC
>JBKHYB010000152.1:0-4772 GCA_046565725.1 Actinomycetota bacterium | reverse complement strand
TTCCCGGTCGAGAAGTGGTACCGGGACAGCAAGATCTACACCCTGTTCGAAGGAACCTCCGAGATCCAGCGCATGGTCATCGCAAGAGCGCTGATCTCCTAGCCGTTTCTCTCGGTAAGTAAGAAGGCCCCCGGGAACCCCGGGGGCCTTTCCTTCGGTCGGTCTCAGGCGGAGAGTTCGTCCGGGGTTACCGTCAGGTCCAGCGGTTCGCCGCTGCGGTAGAGCTTCAGGGTGATCTCGGCCCCCGCGACGCTGCCGTCCATGATCCGTTGCAGGTCTTCCATCCGGTCGAGGTCTTCGCCGTCGATGGCAACCAGTAGGTCCTCGGGGCGGATGCCGGCGCGGTGCGCGGGGCTGCTATCGATCACCTGGATGACCTCGATCGCCGTCTCCCGGCCGAGGGCCCGAGCGACCTTCGGGGGCAGCGGACGAGGGCCGCCCACCACGCCGAGGTAGGCGCGGCGTACCGAACCGGTGGTCATCAGGTCCGAGATGATGCGACGGGTGACGTCGTTGATCGGGATCGCGAGACCGAGTCCCTGGCCGACGCCGTGGTTGACCAGCGCGGTGTTCACACCGACCAGAGTTCCCCGGCCATTGACCAGCGCGCCACCCGAGTTTCCGGGATGCAAGGCTGCATCGGTCTGGATCACGTTCTCGATGAACCGGGTGGCGTTGCGGGTCTGCGTCGCCATCGAGCGACCGAGTGCGCTCACCACTCCGGCGGTGACGGTACCGCCGAAACCCAACGGGTTACCGATCGCCACGACGAGATGCCCGACTCGCAGCGAGCTGGAGTCACCCAGCTCGACGGGAACCAGATCGTTCAGCGAGGTCCTCACGACGGCGAGATCCGATAGCGGGTCCGCACCGACGACCTCTATCGACGCCTCACGACCGTCGGCGAACGTCGCGGTGCCTTCGTCGGTGCCGCGCACGACGTGCGCCGAGGTAACGAGGAAGCCGTCGGGTGCGATCACCACCGCGCTGCCTCCGCCCATCTGCTGTCGCATGTTGCCGAGTTGCTTGGAGACCTTGAGGTTCGCGACCGAGGGCGTGACCTTCTCGGCGACGAACGACACGACCTGTGAATAGGCATCGAGCGCATCGGTGTCGCTCGGAAGATGTTCCGTTGTTGTCATGACGACCTCCCGGCCCCGCAGGGGCCGACCTCAGGCCGAGACGGGGCCCTCGGACCTGACCTTCTCCACGTGAACGAGCGCATCGCGCAGCTCGTCGATCCACTCCTTCTCGTTCTTCGCTACGAGGCGGACGCACCATGCCAGTGCATGAGCGCGGCTGCGGGCGACCCCTGCGTCGACAAGGGTGTCGAGGACCCGTCGCTCCTTCAGGCGCAGGCGCGTCATGGCGGGGATCGCCAGATGGGTGAACAGCTGAGAGGTGTCGCCTATGCGAGCACCCCAGGCGACCTTGCGGTCGAATCGGGCCTCGGCTTCGTCGGCGATGCGCATGCGCTCGCGCCGGGTCTCTTCCCGGAAGCGCTCGATGCGACCGGCCCGGGCCTCGGCCACGGCTTGGTCCGACTCGCCTTCGGTGGCGTCCACCTCCGGCAGCGTGCCGATCACGTAGATCTCGTCCCGGTCGTGCTCGACCTCCGGGGCACCTTCGAACCACCCCTCGGGAAGCCGCCCGGCGAACCAGGCCTGGATCTCGTCCATCTCGACCTCCTGTTGTAAGACTGATTACATGATTACAGCCTTACAACAAGCGGGCCAAGCCCCTATTCCCGGAACCCCACGGTGAGCTCGATCAGGAGCCACTCCTGGCCTTCATAGGTCCCGGTGGCCCGCTTGGCGAAGCCCGCCCCACCGGGGCTCCCCGCCACACTCATGCCGAACTCGGAGTCGGCCGGCGCGGCGACGAAGTTCGGACTGAAGGGTTTGGTGGCCATCTGGGCGGCCCAGTCGGCGGCGAGGTCCGCGTAACGGATCCTCAGATCGTTGGTGGCGAGGTTGGGGTGGTCGTAGGCGGCGAGCCTCACGCCGGAGAACTCGAAGAGGTGGAAGGCCAGGGTGTTGGAGTCGACGACCAGCAACGTGTCGTCGGAGCCGAGATGGTCCGATGCCCTGCGGATGAACGAGTTATCGGCCTGGAAGTCGTCGCCTCCATAGATGAATCCGGCGGCGCGCTCCTCCATCTTTTCGGTCAGGGACACCGACGCGAACAGCGGGGATAGCGCGCCTATCCCCAACAGCGCGACCACCATGGCGACGGCGAGCATCCGGGGGCGCATCTTCTCGTAGAGCCACACCAGTCCGGCTCCCGCGAACACGCCGCCGAGGAGATGCAGCGGGGGCCACACGCGACCTTGATGCAGCAACGTTGCGTTGCCCCACAGGTCCCAGTCGAAAACACCACGCAGTATCGCCAGCGCGAGCACGGCTGCGGTGCCGGTGACGAACGCGACCAGAGCGCGGTCCTCGACAGAACGCTGCTTCAACGCCAGCGCGACGCCGAGTGCGGCCAACGGCAACAACAGGCCCCATGACGCGAGCGCGGTGAGCAACGACCATTCCTTACCGAGCTGCGGAGTGATGTTCACGAACCCGCCGTAGGCGATGTACTGGATGAACACCGGCAGCCCCCACAGCGCGAACACGAGGGTCGCTCCCCCGACGGTGTGTTTGATGAAGCGGGCACGGTGCTCCGCTGCCACGAGACCGACCACGAACATCCAGATCAGAGCGCTCACGAACATCGGAACGCTGACGAGCCCGGCGAGACCTGCAGTGAACCCCGCCAGAAGCTCGACGCGCCGGATGCGGTTGCGGGCCGCCATCACGGCGAACAAGCCGGCGGCCCCCAACAGGATCACGCCGAGTTCACGCGGAAGCGCCGGAGGCAGCAACTCGTAGACCGAGTTCGGAGATGCGACGACGAGGTCCGCACCGTAGCGCGCTCGGTCGGGACTCGTTATAAAGTCCGGGCCTCCGGAGCCGACCCACCCGAAACCTCCGATCAACGCGACCGCGGCGGCAGCGAGCCATCCGGCATTGCGATGCAACCTGAACGCGAGGCACGCAGCCGCGATCGGCAGCCCCGCGATCAACAACAGGTGAAGGGACTCCAAGGCGATCAGCGAGTCGGTGCCCGGAGCGATGCGCACCATCGTCGCCATCGTGGCGTGCAACCCCCACGGATAGGCGTTGGCTCCGAACTGCGGTGCCGGGCCCACCGGAACGGGTTCGCCGGCGAGCAGTTGCTCGGTCCACCCGAGGTGCCAAGGTGGGTCGCCCGTGCGGACGCTCGACCCGGCGACGAATCCCGGCAGCCCGTAGATCATCAAGAGGCCGGCGACGAGGGCGGCGAGCTTCAGGTAGGAGGTGGGACGAGGGCGAGGCATCGGAACGCGGCCCCGCCACCACAGCGCGACCACCATCGCTCCCGCGAGAGGGACCACCACGGGGTTGTTGAACGCCCACCCGGTCGTGACGATGTGCGCGGCCATCAGGGCGACGCTGAAGACAACGATGCCCACCAGCGCCGACAGGATCCGCTCGGTGATTCCGACCCAGATCAGTTCGAACCTGAAGGTTTCGTCCGTGGGTTTGTAGCGCTTGGGCATGAGTCCGGCCCAACGCAGCAACAGCTCTCCGGTGGCGAAGCCGACGACCGAGATGAGAACGAGCTGGAGCGCGATGCCACCCAAGGTGGATGCGCTCATCCGATGACTACGAGGATCTGTCCTGCGGCGACCGAGTCGCCGGGGCTCACCGACACCTGCTGCACGGTCCCATCGTGGGGGGCCGAGATCACGGTCTCCATCTTCATCGCTTCGAGGACGGCGAGGGCTTGGCCGGCGCTCACCTCATCCCCTTCGGACACCAGCACCTTGAGGATCGTGCCCTGCATCGGGGCGGCGGCGTCTCCGCCGGCGGCTCCGACCGCGGCGTAAGCCGAGCGCGCCATGCCCGGGTTCCACAACCTCACGGGCTGGCCTTCGACGAGAAGCACGGGTTCGTTCTCGGCCTCGGCCAGCGCTGCCAGGACACCGCCGTCCTCGACCGTGCGCGTGGTGTGGGTCCCTTCGACGAACGATGGTTCCTCGAGCAGCAGCAGGTGGGCCGGGATCGTCGTCTTAACGCCCTCGATCCGGTAGGAGTTGAGCGCGTCGATCATGCGCTTACGTGCTTCCTCCCGGTCGCGTCCCGTGGTGATCAGCTTGGCGATCAGCGAGTCGTATGCGGCCGGGACCTCTCCGCCTTCGACGTAGCCTCCATCGACGCGTATGCCCTCGCCGATTGGTTCCGCGTAGGTCGTGAGCTTGCCGGGGGTGGGCATGAACGCGTTGGCCGGATCCTCCGCGTTGATGCGGCACTCGATCGAGTGCCCGGACATTCGATCGAGGATGTCTTGTTGCGTGATGCCGAGATCCTCGCCCGCTGCGATCTTCAGCTGACAAGCGACGAGGTCGAGGCATGTGATCTCCTCGGTGACGGTGTGCTCGACCTGAAGCCGGGCGTTGACCTCGAGGAAGTAGAACTCGCCGGTGTCGTCGACGAGGAGCTCGACCGTTCCGGCATTGACGTAGCCGCAGGCCTTGGCGAGGGCGACCGCGGCCTCCCCCATCTCCGGCATGCGCTCGGCGAAGCGCGGCGGCGGGGTCTCCTCGATCAGTTTCTGGTGGCGGCGCTGCAGCGAACAGTCGCGCACGCCGAGCCACAGGGCATCGTCGGGCGAAGGGGCGAGGATCTGGACCTCAAGGTGCTTGGGGTTCTCGAGGTAGCGCTCGACATAGACATCGCTGGAAC
>JBKHYB010000151.1:0-4784 GCA_046565725.1 Actinomycetota bacterium | reverse complement strand
CGCGGTGGCGTCGGTTGTAGCTGTGATGATCTTCTTTCTCGGCCAGACGTTCCACCGGGCCGACGTGCGCGGTGAAGCGTTCGACATCTCGACCTACATCTTCGTTGCCGGCGTGACCGGTCTGATCGCCGGTGTCACCGGAACGATGGCAGAGCAGTGGCACTTGCAGAGCGCCGCCTTCGAAGCCCAGACGATCAAACTCGCCGAGGTGGACAAGCTCAAGGACAGGTTCCTCGCCATCACTTCGCATGAGATCCGAGGTCCCCTGACCGCGATCATCGCCGGGGTGGACACCGTTCGGACGAAGAGAGACAGACTCACGCCCGAGCAACACGACCGTCTGCTCGAGATGGTCTCGCTGCAGGGCCATCAGCTTGCACGGATAGTCGATGACCTCCAGGTGACCTCCCAGATCCAATCGGGCCAACTGGCTCTTCAGGTGGATTGGGCGGACCTCGAGAAGACCGTGCATCAAGCTCTGGAAGCCGCGGCAAGCAAGCGGCGGCAGCATCAGCTAGAGACCTTCATCGAACCGATCGAATGCGAGATCGACGGCCCCCGCGTCGGCCAGATAGTGCGGAACCTCGTGGAGAACGCGTACAAGTACACGCCCGATCGGACTCGGGTATCCCTCACCGCGAAGGCCACCAAGGCAGGCCTTTCGATCACCGTCGAGGATGCGGGGCCGGGTATCCCACCCGACAAGCGCGATCAACTCTTCCAAGCCTTCTCGCGTATCGAGGAGACGGCTGCGGGTCAGGAAGGCGTGGGTCTCGGTCTCTACGTCGTCAGCCAGCTCATCGCAGCCATGGACGGCCGCATAGACCTCTCCTCTTCGTCACGGGGCACGATGTTCCACATCGAGGTCCCTTGTGTCAGCCGTCGGGTCGGCGAGCCCGAGCTTGAGGTTATCGAGGGCGAAGGCCGGGGCGGAGAGGCTTCGGGCTAGAAACCATCCGGATAAATCCGCTCCAGGCTCCGGCTACGGCCATAACGTTGACCCATGGCCGAGACCCTTCTGAAGCTGTCGCCCTCCAGCGCCACGGACTTCAAGAGCTGCCCTCAGCTGTTCAGGTTCCGCGCCGTGGACCGCGTACCCGAGCCGGTGTCCGGCCTCGCCGCCCGAGGATCGCTCGTTCACGCCGTCTTGGAGCGGCTGTTCCAGGAAGAACCGGAAGCGCGCACCCCCGAGCGGGCCGAGGGCCTGTTGACCGCCCTCTGGAACGAGGTACGCAACGACCCCGAGATACGCCCCAGCGACCTTATCCCCGACGAGGAACAGGCCTGGCTGGAGCAAGCCCGGGGATTACTCGCCAACTACTTCAGGCTGGAAGATCCCCGGACGCTGCAAGCGGAACAATTGGAATGGTGGGTGGAGTACGAGCTTCCGGACATCCACCTACGCGGGATCATCGATCGGCTCGAGGTTGGATCCGACGGTGGGTGGGTCCTGAGCGACTACAAGACCGGCCGCATCCCGGGTGAGAACCGCGAGCTCAATGCCTTCTTCGGTCTGCGTTTCTACGCCCTGGTGTGCTGGCGAGCTTTCGGGGTCATCCCCAAAGAGATCCGGCTCGTGTATCTGAGTGACCCTGCGGTGCTGACCCTCAATCCTCACGAGCAGATGCTCATCTCGTTCGAGAAGCAGATCGTGGCGCTGGGGAAAGCGATCACGAGAGCGATCGAGACGGGCGACTGGCGTGCACGGCCCTCACCGTTCTGCATGAACTGCTCGTTCCACGAACTGTGCCCGTCCTGGGTGGACCGGGCGGAGTCCTAGGGAGACTTCTCCGCCTTCCGCAGCAGCTCGGCCGTCTGGCGGCCGATGTCGTCGTCGTAAGAGGATTCGCACATCTCGATCGCGCGCACAAGGACGGTGCGGTCTCCCCCGGCGAGCATCAGCAACTCTCCGAGGACCGGATCCTCGTCGATGTCGCCGTTGATCAGTCTGGCGAGCCTCTCCCAGTGGGCCGGGTGGTAGAGCGTCGTGAGCGGGGTCGAGACCTTGATGTCGATGCCGTTGGCCAGCAGGACGAAATCGCGGGCTTGACGTACCAAACGGGACACGTACCGATCGTCCAGGCTCATCTCGACTTCGCCGCCTTGACCGCTGCCTTGAACTCGTCGGACGTGAACCTTCCCGGTTGCACCTGCCGGGCGTGATCGAGAGCGGCTTCGAGGGCTTCCGTTTGTGCGGCAACGATCGCCCGTTTGTTGGCCGACACTCCATCCTTCGGATGTCTCAAGATCCTCTGAGCGAGAGACCGGGCCGCGTCGAGCAGTTGCTCGTCGGGAACCACCTCGTTCACAAGACCCGCTTCCAGGGCTTCGGGGGCCGAGATCAACTCTCCGGTCAGGAGCAGCTCTGCGGCCTTGGTCGGACCTGCCAGCAGCTGGGTGAGGAAAGCTCCCCCGGTGCCGGGGATCACCCCCAGACGGACCCATACCTGACCGAACCTCGCACTCTCGCTCGCTATGCGCAGGTCGCAGGCCAGTGCCAGGTCCATGCCCGCCCCTACCGCAGGGCCACCCACAGCGGCGATCACGACCGCATCGGAGCGCTTGATGTTGCGGATCATGTTCTGGAAGGTCCCGTAGAGCTTGTCACCTATGGCTCGGGGCTCTTGGGAACTCCAGGCTTCGAGTTCGTCCAGGTCACCGCCGGCACAGAAGGAGCCTCCGGAGCCGGTGACGATCACGACGCGGTGCTGGTCCCCCGCCGCTCGGATCGCCTCAGCCACGGCCCCTGCCGTCTCTGCGTCCAGAGCGTTGCGACGTTCGGGTCGCTCGATGGCGACGACGGCGAGGTCGCCTTCCGAGGTAGTGGTCACGTTAGGGCTCATCGTCGGGCGACATTACCGCTCCCACGCGAACGGACCGCCCACGCAGGGCGGCCCGTCGGTGAAGGTTCGGTTACTTGTTCTTGGGCAGCATGCGGGTCATCTTCGTCCCACAGACCGGGCACTGGCCCTGAGCGGCTCGAGAGCCGTTCGCCAGCTCCTTGACCTCACCCTCGAAGTCACGCTTCTCGCGGCACTTCACGCAATAGCCGTTATAGGTCTCCGCCATATCTCGGCCACGCTCCTTTCCAGAGGAACCACTCCCCTGGTGCAATCGTGACATCTGCAACGGGCGGAACCGGGATTTTCGGCTACGGAGCGTGTTCTTCTGTCCGGTTGGTGGGGGTTTCTCGCTCACTCTCCGTAGCCGGAGGGTGGGTCTCCTGGGGTGCAGGCTCAGGTTCGGGAGCGGGAGGGCGCTGCCACTTCGGAGGTGCACCCCGGTAGCGGATCAGCAGATACAGGCAGATCAAGACGATCGTGGCGGCCCAGAGCTGACTTCCGGTGAGGCCGAGATAACGCCGGTCGTTACGCAGGAAGTCAACGACGAAGCGGGCCGCTCCATACCAGAGCACGTAGGTGATCGCGAGGAAGCCCGGCTTGCGGGCCTTGCGGCCGACCCACAGCAGCACTCCGAACAACACGGCGGTCGAGATGAAGTCGTACAGCGCGGTCTGGTGAAGGACGATGTCGTAGCAACCCAGGCTGGGCGGGTTACCGGCGTTGAACCGCTCCATGTACTGCTCGGCCGGCAACGGCGGCTGCCCGTCGGAGCCGAGGCAGCGCCACCCGAACGGAAGATCGGTCGGGTCGCCGAGATGGTCGCCGATGATGAGGTCGCCGAGGCGACCGATCAGGATGCCCAGAGCCAATCCGGGGGCCGCTAGGTCGACCGATCGCCAGAAGCCCATCTTGTGTTTGATCATGTAGGGCAAGGCGAAGATGACGGCCCCGGTGATCCCGCCGAGAAGGCTGATGCCTCCTTCCCAGACCTTGAAGATTCCGAGAGGGTCGCTCCAGTCGTCGGTCACCTCGGGCAGGTGGCCGAGCACGTAGCCGATCCGAGCACCGACCATCGCCCCCAGCAGGGCCCAGAACAGCGCGTTCCAGATGTCCGCCTCGTCCGGCCCCCCGAACCGGCGCTGCCGGCGCACCATCAGGTGGGCACCGAGCAAGTAGCCCAGAGCGATGCCGATCCCATGCGGCGAGATCTCGAGAGGGCCGAGATCTAGGCGCGGGATGATCTCCCACGCGAACGGGTCCCAGAACTGCACGATCTACGGCGCCTTCCGGCCGAACTCAACGAAGCACTCGTACGTCAACGGCATCTTCTCGGCGAAGAACCGTTCGACCGCTTGTGCGTACACCCTGATCTCGTACTGAGCGAATTCGGAGTTCCTGAGACTCAAGAAATTCATCAAAGCCCTAGCGTTGATAGTCCAGTAGAACTGAGTGTAGATGCCCACCGGCAATACGACGCGAGCAACTTCCTTTGCGACGCCCTTCTGCACAAGGTCTTCGTAGGTTCCGTACGCCTCTTTGTACTGTCGCTGCAGAGAGTCCTGAGTCTCTATCGCCAACCCTTCATCCACGGGTTCGAATGTGTATGCGCCGGGCTTACCGACTTGGGTACGGATCGCTTGCACATCGGGAACATAGAAGTCGGCGCTGAGCTTGTGGTATCTGCCAGATTCTTCATTGAAGGATCCGATCCGATGGCGGATCCATTCACGCATCACGAAGATCGGAGCGCGGACATGGAAACGAAACGCATTGTGCTCCGTCGGGGTTCCATGTCTCTCGCGCATCAAGAAGCGGATCAGACCCTTGTCGCGTTCATCCATCTCGTCTTTGCGAACGGCGAAGCTCACGCGAGCGGAGTTGACCACGGACATGTCGTCCGCCATGCAGGCGTCGAGCCGAACGAAGCCATGATCGAAGACG
>JBKHYB010000150.1:0-4810 GCA_046565725.1 Actinomycetota bacterium | reverse complement strand
TATCGGGATCGCCTCGGGCGGCGGGACCTCTAGACCCATGCCGGGCAGTTTAAGGGAGGCATCATCCGCAGCGGACCTGTAGCTCCCCGTCGGCTCTGAGCACTATCGTTCCCTGCTCGAACAGGGCTCTCCAGTCCTCGCCTTCCTTGGTCATGTCTGCGGTCGGGTAACCGCAATCCGAGGTCGCTTGACCGAGTTTGCGGTAGCGGGAGTCGATCTTGTCGAAGAGAGCGAACACACCCCCGCCGGTTCCCGCCTTGTACAGGGTTCCGCCATCGAAGCGCTGACGGCGTCCACCACCGGGAAGCTCCTCATGTCCCGACCTCGGCCCCCGGGGCAGGCCCAACTGTCCCCCGATGCCTCCGCTGCGAACGAAGGCGGCGTCGAACCCGCCCAGGATCGGATAGATCCCCTCTCCGATCACGCGTATCAGTCGCCCTGCGAGGTACGCGGCCCCCGCGTAACCTTCACCGGTCCAGATCGAGGTCTTGGGCATGCCGAGCTTGCCCTTCTCGCGCCCCATCGCGTTGTAGCGCTTGAGGATCGGTCCGTGCTGCCACACGATCTTGTCGAGTTCTTCCGTGTAGGTCATCCGCCCATGGGTGAAGTTCTGTGCCCTGCCGCGCGCCCGGTCCCAACCTTTGGGTACGTCGTAGACCTTGCTCGTGGGCCTTCCCGGAGCACCATCCAGCGAGTCGTACTTCTTGGCGAACACCGCCCCCACCTCGAAACCGAGATCCACCCGGAACAACGAGTCCTTCAGACCCAACGCGCTGCGCAGGTTCCAGCCGCTCTCGTGCACGGTCTTCGCGGTTCCGACGATGCGCGCCCCCGCGGTGTCTCCTTGCGGAACAATCACCCGTCCCGAGATCCCGAACGGCTTCAGCAGTTCGAAATCCTTCAACTCTCCGATGCCGAACCTCGCATCGAGCTTCCGAGAGAACTCGGAGTAGGTCATCGTCACGGTCCACGTGAAGTTTGGATTGTCGCCGCCGGCCTTGTCTGGTGCATCGGGAACGCCGCGTAGGTACGGGACCGGCGTTCCTCCCCAGACGTTCTCGTTGTGCTCGGTGTGACCACCCGACGAGGACGAGTACAGCGCGTACTCGACGATCTGATCGTCGTGGATGATCAGTTGGTCCTTCGTCTCGTCGACCCCGGTCTTCCACTCGTCCCAGTACGAGCCCGAGCCGGTCCGCTTCGAATCGCCGATGTAGGCCTGATCGATCGTCGAGTCGTAGACGTGACAGCCGCATGCTCTCAGTTCCGGTTCCGAGTAACGCTGCTTGCGTGCCTGCGCGTAGGTGCGTCCTGCGATCGCCTGTGACTTCAGCGAGGCCATCGGCCACGACGACGGCACCTCGCCGAGCCCGTAGAGATACTTCTGCATCCCGAGCGCCAGCACCAGGCGGATACAGCGTCCTTCGCCACAGGCGGACGACTGATAGGTGCCCAGCTCCGCCTTGCCGTAGAGGTAGCGGTGAGGCTTGGCCGACGGTTTCAGGGCGGAGCCGAACTTCTCGAAGATCGCCAGCAGGGGTGTGTCGCCGCTCCCGAACACGGCTTCGCCGTCACGTCTCACCCGCTCGCCGTTCTTGAACAAGCGGATGCCGCCGGTGCTTGCCGCCTCGGCCCTCAACTCGTCCCCGGGGAAGATGTTGACGAGGGCCGCCCTCTCGCCCTTCACCTTGACGGCCAGCTTGCCGTCGCCCGAGATCGCCTCGGAGGTCAGCGACAGCGAACCTTGGTTGGAGCCGTAGCCCGGCAGGAGGCCGACCCGAACCTTGCCGCTCGAGGGGCGCTGTTGCACCGAGGCCCCCGAGTAGTAATGCTCGAGGATCTGTTCGGCGCTCTTGCCGTTCTTGGCCCGGCCGTAGGCTCCGTACTGGGACATGCCGATCCCGTGCCCGTACCCGCCACCGGTGATCGTGACCGTCCGCTCCTGAGCGAGAGCCGGGGATGCCGTAGCTCCCAGGAGCACCGCGGCCCCCAGAACGCCCGCGGCCGTGACGGCTGCCACGCTTCTGGATACCCCTGTCCGGCCCCTCGCTCGGTTATGGATCGCTTGGATATGCATCACCCCTCTAGAACGTCACGATAAGCGCTCACGGTCGCTTTGCTCGTGCCATCCCAGGTGAAGTTCGCCGCTCGGGCACGGCCCGCTACCTGTAGAGAACGACGTAGGGCCTCATCGGTTGCCAGCCGTCGCATCCCGTCCGCCAGAGCGTCGGGGTCGAGGGCATCTACGATCACCGCCGCATCCCCAAGTACCTCGGGGGCCGCGCTGTAGTCCCCGGCCAGCACCGGCGTACCGGCGGCCATCGCCTCCAGAGGTGGCAGCCCGAACCCCTCGTACAGGCTCGGGTAACAGAAGAACTCTGCGGCCGCATAGAGCCCGGGGAGGGTTTCGTCGCCGACCCAGCCGGTCAGGACCACCCCCGGCGTCTCCGGCAGGTCCGGTCCCCATCCTTTCGGCCCTGCCAGCACCAGACGCCAGTCCGGGAGCTCCCTGTGCACTCTCTCCCATGCCTGGAGCAGTCTGCTGAGGTTCTTGCGCGGTTCGATCGTGCCTACCGCGACGATGAAGGGGCCGGGGATCCCGTAGCGACCGAGGTTGGTATCGGACAGCCGGCTGGCGCCGAAGAACAGCGGCGACACCCCCTCGTGGGTGACGGCGATCTTCTCTGATCCGATGCCGTACCGGTTCCCCACCTCCTCGCCGATCGCCGCCGTGGGCACGATCACCTTCGCGGCCCGCTCGACCGACCACGGCACCAGTTCCCGCAAGCGCTCTCCTCCGGGGAAGACGTCGTCTCGGTAGAACGACAGATCGTGCACGGTCACCACACCGGGGATGGATCTCAGGGCAGGCAGGACGAAGTTGGTCGCATGCACGAGGTCTACGTCCCCCTCGCGGTCTGCGGTCGCCCGTTCGACCGACGCCAGGGAAGAGGCCGCCCCCAGAGGTCCTCGGTCGTGCCGCCACAACCACTGCGCCACCTTGGCGGGAAGCCGCAGACGCTTCACCCCTGCAGGAGGCTGCCCTCCCCATGCCACGGCGTACTGGTTGAGCTGCACACCCCTGCGTTCGAGAGCATCGGCCAGCTCGGATGCGTAACGACCGACCCCCGTCGGCGGATCGAGCAGCGGCCCGCAGTCGTATCCGACCCTCAGGGTGGGCGTCATCAGGAGTCGTTACTAGACCGTTGCCGCTTCGGCGATATCGCGGTTGGCCCGGTACCAGTCGATCGTCCTGCGGAGCCCCTCTTCGAGAGACACCTTCGCTTCGAACCCGAACATCTCACGCGCCCTCGAAGCGTCGACCCGGCGCCGAGGTTGACCGTCCGGCTTGGACGCGTCCCACCGGAGTTCGCCTTCGAAACCGACGAGCTTGCAGATCAACTCGGCGAGGTCTTTGATCGCCACCTCGTGATCGGAACCTAGGTTCACCGGCTCGGCCCCGTCGTAGTGCTCGGTCGCCAGTGCGATCCCTTCGGCGCAATCGTCCACGTATAGGAACTCACGCGTCGCCGTCCCCGTCCCCCAGACGTCGATGTGATCGATGTCTTGCTCCTGCGCGTCCACCGCCTTCTTGATCAGTGCCGGTATCACGTGGCTGACCGCCGGGTTGAATTTGTCGTGGGGGCCGTACAGGTTCGTCGGCAACAGGAAGATCGAGTTCTGGCCGTACTGCTCTCGGTTCGCTTGCGCGTGGACCAGCAGTGCCTTCTTCGCCACCCCGTACGGAGCATTCGTCTCTTCCGGATAGCCGCTCCACAGATCGTCCTCATGGAACGGAACCGGGGTGAACTTCGGGTAGGCGCAGATCGTTCCCAGCAGGACCGTCTTGGGCACCTCCCGCTTGCGGGACTCTTCGATGATGTAGGTCCCCATCAGCAGGTTGTTGATGTAGAGGTCGGCCGGGGCCTTCATGTTGGCGCCGATGCCTCCCACCCGGGCGGCCAGGTGGATCACCAGATCGGGGCGGGCATCGTCGTACATCCGGGCCACCGCTGCAGGGTCCGTGAGGTCGTAATCCCGGCTTCGGGGCACGAAGATGTCACCGGCCCCCCTGTGCGAAAGGTTGGCGATCAGGGCCTTCCCGAGGAACCCGGCCCCCCCGGTTATGACGATCTTCTTGCCGTTCCAGTACTCATTCACGTGACCAAGGCTATCTTTCCTAGCGAGAACTGACCCCTGCTGCTATCCGCAACACGAACGAGGGTTCCGATATTGCGCGTCGCATTCACCATCGAGCAGTGCTGGCACGACGTTCCCGGCGGTACCGGTGTCGCCGGGATCGAGATGGCCCGCGCCCTCGCTGCTCGAGGAGACGTAGAGCTGATCGGGGTCTCCGCGAAGCACGATGGCCCGCCCCCGGCCCCCTGGGAACCGCCGATCCCCGTAGCCCAAGTCGCGTTGCCCCGGCTGCTGATGTACGAGGGCTGGCACCGTTTCCGCCGTCCCGACGTCCAGAAGGCGACGGGGCCGGTGGACGTTATCCATGCCACCACCATCGCCATGCCTCCGCGGACCAGGCCTCTCGTCGTGACGATCCACGACCTTGCGTTCCTCAGCGAACCGGGCAACTTCACGCGACGCGGGGTGCGGTTCTTCCGCAAGGGCCTGGCTCTGGCGTGGCGCGAGGCCGATCTCGTGATGTGCCCTTCGAAGGCATCGGTCGACCAGTGCCGCGACGCGGGCTTCGAACCCAGCCGACTCCGCCTGGTGCCGATGGGCGTCCACGTCCACCCGGCTCCCGCTGACGCGGTCACCGAGGTGCGCGAGCGCCACGGTCTTCAGAGGGACT
>JBKHYB010000149.1:0-4818 GCA_046565725.1 Actinomycetota bacterium | reverse complement strand
TGAACGCGTTGCGGCTGAGCATGTGGACTTCGTCGATGATGTAGATCTTGTAGCGTGCGCTGACCGCCGCGTAGCGCACCGCCTCGATGATCTCGCGCACGTCGTCCACGCCCGTGTGGCTCGCGGCGTCCATCTCGATCACGTCGAGAGAAGAACCATCCGCGATCGACCTGCACGCGTTGCAGACACCGCAGGGTGAGGGGGTCGGACCCTTCTCGCAGTTCAGCGCCTTGGCGAGGATGCGAGCGGTCGAGGTCTTCCCCGTTCCCCGGGGACCGGTGAAGAGGTAGGCATGAGCGACCCGGCCCTCGTTGATGGCATTCGTGAGGGTATGGCTGACGTGATCCTGGCCGAGGATCTCGGCGAAGGTCTGCGGGCGATATTTCCGATAAAGCGAGAGGTAAGCCATACGCAGCCCATCCTAGTGGGAGGGTGTGACGAGATGGCCTAGAACGGGAAAACGGCCGTGCAGCTCGCTCTGGACCTTTGCACAGCCGGCGCTAACCCCGGCAGCCGGCTCCGGCCGGGCTCTCCCGCGGCACTCTCGGGACACCACTTAAGGCTGCTTCCTTCCGGACCTGACCTGGTTCGCGGCTCCGAGTCGCGCGGGACCCGACCATCAACACTGCTTTCCGGGGGCTGACCCGGTTCTACAAAGGCCGCAAGCGAGCGCTCAGCCCGGCATGAAGAGGGTTTCCGGTACAGGGGACCCCTAACCCCCCACCTAGCACGGCCACCCTCAGGATAGAGGCTAGTGACCCGTACGGGTTCCCAGCCGGTCACGACCGAGCGGAGCAGTAGAGCCCGATCGGCTTAGAGACCACGGAACTTCTGGAAACCGAAAGTTCCACGGAAGTACGGCGGTGGGGGCCAAGATCGAGCGCAGGGGTTCGGTTCGGGGGCCGACGAGCGCAGGGGTGGGGGTGCGGTAAGGGGGCCTCTCGGAGGGCGGCGGCGGCCGAAGGCCCCCCGCCCGGAGAGCGAGGGAGCGGAGGCGGAGAGGTTCGATGCCCCGAAGGGGCGAGAACCGAGGGCCGGGAGCGAGCGTGCCCCCGTCCGCACTCGCCACCCCGGAGCGGAGCCGGAACCGGAACCGGAGCGGAATCGGAACCGGAACCGGAGCTGGGGCCGGAGCGGGACGCTAGTGGGCCGGGAAAGGGAAGAGCCCCCGGCTAGCGGGGGCTCTTCGTGGTGCCAGTAAGACTCGGTCTTACTTCAGTTCGACCGTGGCGCCGGCGCCCTCGAGCTGGGACTTGGCGGCCTCGGCCTGCTCCTTGTTGACCTTCTCGAGCACGGGCTTGGGAGCGCCGTCCACGAGGTCCTTGGCCTCCTTCAGTCCGAGGCTGGTGAGCGCACGGACCTCCTTGATGACCTGGATCTTCTTGTCACCGGCGGCGGCGAGGACGACGTCGAACTCGTCCTTCTCCTCGGCAGCGGCACCGGCGTCGCCACCTGCACCACCGGCGGGGCCGGCGGCGATGGCCACGGGGGCCGCGGCGGATACGCCGAACTTCTCCTCGAACGACTTCACGAACTCGCTGAGCTCGAGAACGGTCCAACCGGCGATCGCGTCGAGCACCTGGTCCTGGGTAAGCGTGTCAGCCATCGTTACTCCTCCTTGTTTCCTGCATCGTCTGAATCGTCTGAGTCATCCGAGGACTCCGAGTCCTCGCTGTCGTTGCTGTCTTCGTCTGCCTCTTCGGCGGTCGCCTCGGGCACCTCTGCGGGTTCCTCGGCGGACTCGGCCTTGGCCTCGGCGTCGTCGCCCTCGGGGGAAGGAACGCCCACCTCTTCGGCCGGGGCCTCTGCGGCGGGAGCCTCGGCAACCTCGGCCTCTGCGGCAGGAGCGGGCTCGCCCATGCCTCCGGGAAGCTCGCCCGATTCCTTCTTGGTGACGACCTGCGCCAGCATCGAACCGAGGTCACGCAGCAGGGCGGCAAACACGTTCACCGTCAGCTGGGCCGGCTGGTTCATCATCATGGCGATCTTGGTCAGCAGCACCTCGCGGGACTCGAGCTTGGCCAGCGCCTTCGCATCGTCGGCACTGATCACCTTGCCGCCCTTGAGCGCCCCACCCTTGACCACGAGCACGGGGAACTTCTTGACGGCCTCGTCGAGTGCCTTCGCCGCTTCGACCACGTCCCCGTTCACGAAGATGATGGCGGTCGGGCCGGTGAGGTTCTCGGCGAGATCCTCGTAGCCCACCTCCTTCACCGCGATGCGGGCGAGCGTGTTCTTCATCACCTTGTACTCGGCATTCGCATCCCGCAGGGCGTTACGGACCTCGGCCAGATCCGCCACCCGGAGACCCCGGTACTCGGTGAGGAGCGCGGCTTCGGCCTGCGAGAACTTCTCAGCGATCTCCTGGACCGCTGCGACCTTGTCTGGTCTTGCAGCCAATTGCCTCTCCTTGTTCTTCGGTAGTGCTTCAAACACGAAAAAAGCGGCCGCCCGAACAGGGTCGACCGCGCGAAGAGGCGCTTCTCGATCACCTGCGCCGGATGATTAAGGAGGGCGAACCCTCCCCCGACGGTCTCGGGCAACCGGGACAGGATAACCGATATGAGCCGACCGGACCCCACCTCGGGCCCGGTCACAACTGGTCGCTCTGCTGCTAGGCGGGCGTCGGGCGGTCGAAGAAGTTCATGATCTGGGCGCTGAACATCAGATCGCCCTGGATCTTGAGCTTCCCGGCCATGAACAGCTGTGGCCCTTGGGCTTGCCCGATCACCAACTTCGAGAACGACACCACATCGGTCGTCAGCGAAACGCGCGGGTCGTCGGCCTTGCCCTTGTCTACGTTGCAGGCTGCGTTGGAGATGTTCACCGTGTACGGGTACTCACTGCCGTCATCGGTGACGACGAACACGATCACCGCATCCACGTTCGATGCCTTGTCCGGACGGAAGTTGGACTCCATGCCCTCGAAGATGCGGTCGAGCACGGTCTCGGGCCCGACCGTGCGGATCACGTCTGCGATCTGTTGGTCGTCGGCGTTCGCGATCAATCCCGCGAACTCTTCCGGTGTCACGTTCGCGGGGTCGATACCGAAGGTGTCGGTCATGTGGGCCTCCTCGTGGTCGCATCCGTTACCGCCAGCAGCACATTTCCTACCAGGCAACGCTTGCCTCGTTGCACAGGGTCGGTCATACTGAGCGCTCGTCCGGCGAACGACCGTTAGACCGGACCGGAAGGAGCGCAAGATGATGACCATCACGAAAGGTTTTCTCATCTAGACCCGAGCGGGTCCGCTCTTCCTTTCCTTCTTTCCCAAGGTAAGACCCCGGATGCGCCTCGGGCACGACCGTGCCGGCGCGCGTCCGCTTCGCCATCCCTCCGCATCGCCGTCCCGGTCCCCAACCCGGCGGACGGCCACATCAAGGAGGCAACCAATGCTTGTTCACGAACCAAGACTCGAAGACTTCGACAGATCGCTCGTGGCGGTCCATCTACACGCACGAGACAGCTTCGGGCGCCCGAAAGAACCTCGGGACCACGATCCGCCGCTTGCGGAAGTGGTCGACCTGCGGGCACCCTATCCACAGGAGGCATCACGCTGAAGAACGAACAACTAGCGGAACTGGGCTGGCATGACCACTTCCAGGCCGCTTTCGATGAACTCGACGATGGATCGCTCGAACCTGCACGGGTGGCGATCGAACACCGACGCGGCTACTCCGTCCTGGTCCCGGGGGCGGAGCTGGACGCCGAGGTGCCGGGCAAGATGCGCAGGCAAGCGACGCTGTCATCCGAGCTCCCCGCGGTCGGAGACTGGGTCGCGCTGCGTCGGCTGCCGGGTGAAGACCGAGGCGTGATCGAAGCAGTGCTCCCACGCAGATCGAAGTTCTCTCGCAAGGTGGCGGGCTTCGATGTCGACGAGCAGGTCGTCGCGGCGAACGTGGACATCGTGTTCCTCGTGTCCGCGTTGAATCAAGACCTGAACCTCCGTCGGATCGAGCGCTACCTCACCCTCGCGTGGGACAGCGGAGCACAGCCGGTGATCGTGTTGACGAAGAGCGACCTCCTCGACGACGTGGCGAGGGCCGTTGGAGAGGTCGCGGAGATCGCGCCGGGAGTTCCGGTGCATGCGATCAGCAACGAAACCGGTGATGGCCTCGACGAGATCGCGACCTACCTAGATGGCGTCCCGACGATCGCCCTGATGGGTTCGTCGGGAGTCGGCAAGTCGTCGCTGATCAACCGCCTGGCAGGGGATGACGTGATGAAGGTCGCCGACATCCGCTGGGACGGCAAGGGCCGGCACACCACCTCTCATCGCGAGTTGATCCGACTGCCACAGGGCGCCTGGATGATCGACACCCCGGGCATGAGGGAGCTACAGCTCTGGGACGCTACCGAGGGCGACCTCGACAGCGCGTTCGGCGACATCGCGGCGCTGACGGCGGAGTGCAAGTTCAACGACTGCGAGCACGACAGCGAGCCGGACTGTGCGGTGAAAGAGGCGATCGCATCCGGCCGCCTCGACGCCGAACGGTTCGCCAGCTACCAGAAACAGTTGCGGGAGATGGCAGCTCTCGCTCGCAAGATCGACAAACGCCTAGCGAACGCCGAAGCGAAGAAGTGGAAGCAGCTCAACAAAGACGCCCGCGCCAGATCCCGCCCCCGCTAACCACATTCTTCGTCGAAATGTGGTCGCCATAGAGCCACATTCTTCGTCGAAATGTGGTTGCTATAGAGCCATTTCGACGCGCAGAAATGGGGCCTCGGGACGAGAAATGGGGCCCGGGGCGAGACGAGGGGGTCCGGGCGATACGGGGGTGGGCCGGAAAGCGATGGAGGCTTAGGCGGATTCCATCT
>JBKHYB010000148.1:0-4823 GCA_046565725.1 Actinomycetota bacterium | reverse complement strand
CCCTCGATCAGAGAGGTGGTCGCGTCCACACTCCACGAGGAAAGCTACACGGTGCTGCTGGCGGCATCGGGAAGTGAAGCCTTGAACCTGACCCGCTCCCATCATGTGGACATCGCGATCCTCGACATCTTGATGCCGGGCATGGGCGGGATCGAAACCGCTGCGAGGATGCGGGAAGATCGGGCAAGTTCGCACATCCCGATCGTCATCCTCAGCGTTCTCCCTAAGGACCAGGTTGCGGTCCCCGACAACGTCATCCTGTGGATCGAGAAGCCGTTCGATCCCTCCGATCTGCTGGCTGCCCTGGTATCGGCGATCGAAAACCGGGGAAAGATAGTGGTGGTAGAAACCGACGACGACTCGGTGTCCAGAGCCGAGACGGCCAGGACGGTCGCTCGTGTAGCTTTCCCCCGTGAGGGCCTGCTAGATACCAGCTGACCGAGCCGGGCTCCATGCTGGCTAGGATACGGACCCATGTTCACCAAGTTGCTCGTCGCCAACCGAGGCGAGATCGCCATCCGAGTGATCCGCGCCTGCCGTGATCTAGACATCGCCAGCGTCGCGATCTATTCGGACATCGACGCAGAAGCCCTGCACGTCCGGCTGGCGGATGAGGCATACAACGTCGGGCCGGGTCCGGCGTCCGAGTCCTACCTCAACATCGCCAACATCATCGAGGCCGCCAAGCGGTCGGGGGCAGAAGCGGTGCACCCCGGGTACGGCTTCCTCGCCGAGAACGCGACCTTCGCCCGGGCCGTCATGGACGCCGGCTTGGTGTGGGTCGGTCCTCAACCCGACGTGATCGAAGCGATGGGCGAGAAGACCGCCGCGCGTCGTGCCGCGATGGACGCGGGGGTCCCGGTCGTTCCGGGAACCAAAGACCCGGTAACCGACCCTGCCGTGGTGCGGGAGTTCGGCAAGGAGCACGGTTTCCCGATAGCGATCAAGGCCTCGGCCGGAGGAGGCGGGAAAGGCTTCCGCGTTGTTCACTCCGAGGAAGAGATCGAAGAGGCTCTCGCGGGGGCCGCCCGTGAAGCTCAGGCTTACTTCTCGAACGACGAGGTCTTCATCGAGCGCTACCTGCACAAGGCTCGGCACATCGAGATCCAGGTGCTCGGCGATGGCAAGGGCGGCGTGATCTCGTTCCCCGAGCGTGACTGTTCGCTGCAGAGGCGCCATCAGAAGCTCGTTGAGGAATCGCCGTCACCCGCCCTCACGCCTGCGGTGCGGGAGAAGATCATGGCGGCGGCCGCTCAGCTGGCGAGCCACGAGAACTACATCAACGCCGGTACCTGCGAGTTCCTGCTGGATGCCGACGGCGAGCGCTTCTACTTCCTCGAGATGAACACCCGTCTCCAGGTGGAGCACCCGGTGACGGAGCTCGTGACCGGGATCGACCTCGTCAAGGCCCAACTGCGGATCGCCGCCGGGGAACCGCTCGGCTTCACGCAGAAAGACATCGAGCTTCGAGGGGCTGCGATCGAGTGCCGCATCAACGCCGAGAACCCGGCGAAGAACTTCATGCCGTCACCCGGCCACATCGGCGAGTACCGAGAGCCTTCCGGACCGGGGGTGCGCGTGGACTCGGGGGCCGAGGGTGACTACGACATCCCTCAGACCTACGACCCGATGATCGCCAAGCTGATCACCTACGGGGCCGACCGCGACGAGGCCCGGCGCCGGATGCTCAGGGCTCTCGAGGAATACAGGATCGAAGGCATCAAGACCACGATCCCGTTCCACTCGTTGATGCTGGCCGACGAACGCTTCGTCACCGGCGAGTACCACACCGGTACCGTCGAGAAGGAGATGGACCTATCGGTCCTCAAGGACGCTCCAGCCCCCAAGCCCAAGGTCGGAGAACCCGAGATCGCGGAGCGGGACTTCGAGGTCGAGGTCGACGGCAAGCGCATGGTCGTCAAGGTGCGCGAGCACCTGGAGTCCATGACCCGGCCCCGAAAGCCCAAGCCACCGAAGTCTGCCGGCAAGGTCGCCGGTGGTGGCAGCGAGGTCCTCACCGCTCCGATGCAGGGCACGATCGTCAAGGTGCTCGTGAAGGTCGGCGACGAGGTCAAGGCTGGGGACCAGATCTGTGTGCTCGAAGCGATGAAGATGGAGAACTCGATCCTGGCACACGCCTCGGGCAAGGTAGAAGAACTCGCGGTCGAGCCCGGCAAGTCGATCGAGACCGGCGGCAAGATAGCCATCATCCGCTAACCCGTTTTCCACCTTGATCTGGATCGATATACGAGCTATTCCCGAGCCGGATCCCGCGTGTGATTGAGTAGCGGGATGAAGTGGGGGGTTGCGATCTGCATGCTCGTTTCGCTCGGTGCCTGCGCGCCGACCGCAGGGCCCCCCACGGCGTCGTCCCCTTCGGCATCGCCCTCCGTGGTCGAGACACCGGCTCCGAGCGCGGCCCCCTCGCCCACTCCCACCGATGAACCGCTTACGAGGGCCGAGCGGTTCGCGGCCCGTCTGACGGAGATCGACCGCGACTTCAACGACCTCCTGGCTGTGTGGTTGAAGAGCACCGGCGGGAAACCACGGGGAGCCAAGTTCAACGAGTTGAAAGTGCTGGGCCTCCGCAAGCAGAAGCGCATGCGCATCCTCGTCCGCAAAGGAGAGTTGGCACGCAAGGTCTCGAGGCAGCTCCCCACGGGCCTCCGCCTCGAGACCGAACGCAACATCAAAGCGGCTCGCGAGCTGTACCGGCTCACCAAGCCGGTGAAGCCTCCGGTGCACATGCCAACAGCATCACCGGAGGGGCCCAAGACGCTTCTGAAGCACTACGCCGAAGCAGAGCGGCGCTTCGGGGTTCCCTGGACCATCCTCGCCTCGATCAATCTGATCGAGTCTCGTATGGGTCGGCTGACGGGACCGTCGTCGGCCGGAGCGCTGGGTCCGATGCAGTTCATGCCGGCGACCTGGGATGCGTACGGCAAGGGGTCACCGTTCAAGCCCTACAACGCGATCATGGCCGCCGGTCGTTACCTCTCGGCAAGTGGAGCACCCGAACGGATGCGCAGTGCTCTGTGGAACTACAACCACTCCGACTACTACGTCGACGCGGTCCTCACCTATCACCGCCAGATGGCCCACAAGCCTCGGAGCTATCACAGCTACTACTTCTGGCAGGTGTTCGTCCGCACCACGGAAGGCGACCTGCAGCTGACCGGACCGGGCCGGGTGCGCTGCAGCCGCTCGGCTCTGTGTTAGCCGACCGGCTCTGAGATTCCGCGCCGGGAATGGCGCGATATACGTGCCAGATCAAGGTGGGAATCGGGCTCTGTTAGCGTCGCGGACATGACCCTCGGACGTATCAGCGCTCTCGTCTTCTCGATGATCTTCGGCGTGATGACTCTGGCTGCCGGCACCCTTCTCCTGCTCGGAGGCGTGTGGGCCGGGATCCTGCTGTGGGTACCGGGTGGGGCGCTGGTGGCGCTGGCGATGAAGCTCAACGACCGCGCTCCGGGGCCGGAAGAACCCTCCGACGCCGAAAGTTAGCGAAGACCAGATTTTCCGGGTCGGGAATGGCATGACATACGTGCCGGATCGAGGTGGGAATCGTTAGTAGGCCTGGAGGGTTCCTTTGCCCGGGACGCTGTCCTTGCAGGGCTCGTCCGTGCACCCCTCTGCCGTGCCGTCCACGGTCCTCACCTTCACGCCCAGCGTGTCGGCTTCGAACTCGGCGATGTCCAGCTGGAAGGCGACCTTGACCGTCTTGTTCGACGGACGCCGCGCCCTTAGAGGTTCGTAGTTGTTACCGGTCTCCTTGCCCACGAGGAACATGAGCAGCTTGTCGCCGTCGCACTCGAACCTTCCAATCAGGTCGATGTCGCCGTCGCGGCCGTCGTCGAACAACAGCCGCAGGCGGTTGGGTTTGCCCGGCTTCAGGTAACCGCACCTGAAGTTGTCGTGCGTCTTGATCGTGAAGAACCCAGCCTCGCCCTTGGTGGCGTCCACCACCAGGCGACTGAGGTCGAGCTTGCCGTCGGAGTCGTCGGGGTCGTTCTTCACGACCTCGGCGGCCCAGGCCGGCAGAGCCAGTACGACTGAAAGGGCGACCACCAGCGTTCTGACCGCGGTTCTCATGGCGATACCTCTCTTCGTAACGGTTTCTGGGAAGGCTATGCGGGAAACGGTCCGACCGACAAGGCTTAGCTCCGGGGGCCGGGTAACGTGCTCGCATGTCTTCACCGACCCTCGATCTGTCCGAAGTGCGGCGCCTCGCCATCCGCAACCAAGGGTTATCCGCTCGGCGGTTCGGCAGCCTGGCCGAAACGTTCGAGGCGCTCAACTGCGTACAGGTCGACCCCATCAATGTAGTCGCCAGGACCCAACATCTCGTCTTGCATTCGCGTCTCGGAACCTCTTACTCGCCCGACGATCTCCACCGGTTCGCCTACGAGGACAAGCGCGCCTTCCACTACTGGGCGCACGCCGCTTCCCTCGTTCGGACCGAAGACCTCCCGATCCATCGCAGCCGGATGCGGCGCTGGCCGGGCGATGGACCCTGGGGCGATCGGATCCGGGCCTGGATGAAGGACAACGCTTCGTTCCGCCGGTACATCCTCAGACGCCTCGATGCCGATGGACCGCTCCGTGCCCGCGACCTTGAGGATCGGACGGTTCAACCCTGGGCATCGACAGGTTGGACGCACGGGCAGAACGTCGGCAGGATGCTCGAGTTCATGTGGACCAAGGGGGAGATCACCGTCGCCGGGCGAATGGGTCTCGACCGGATCTGGGACAGGACCGATCGCTGGTTCCCGGACTGGGCCCCCCGAACTGGATGGACCGATCGCAGGGTGACCGAGGAG
>JBKHYB010000147.1:2939-4836 GCA_046565725.1 Actinomycetota bacterium | reverse complement strand
CATACTCCAGAGCGATCACCGATTTCCCGCGAGCGATCCCTTTGCGCGCGTAGTCGCCCTTGTCCTTCATAAGTTGCTCGGGCGACACGTAATACGGCATGGCCATCGCTCAGCCCTCCTGTCTCGGCCGGCGGACGTCCACGGTGTGCGTTTCGGGCAACATCATCTGTTCCCGGCGCTCCCCGATCAGCTCTTCGAACAAACGCTTGATCTCGTCCTCAACGATCTCGACGGTCCCTTCGGACGAGATCGCGACGACGGTTGGGAAGATATTCCTCATGAGGTCGGGCCCGCCGGTTCCGACGTCTTCATCGGCCGCGTCGAAGAGGGCCTCGATCGCGACCTTGACCGCCTCGTCGCGGCTGAGGTTCTGGCGGTAGCGCTTCTTGAGGCTGGAGCGAGCATCCTTTCCGCCCGATCCGGTCGCGTGGTAGTCGTCTTCTTCGTAGCGACCCCCGGTAACGTCGTACTTGAATATCCGGCCCTGCTGTCGCCATTCGTCGAAGCCGGCGAACAGAGGCACGACGGCCAACCCCTGCATCGCCGCGGGCAGGTTCGCTCTGATCATCTGGGAGAGTTTGTTCGCCTTACCCTCGAGACTGAGGCGGTCGCCCTCCACCTTCTCGTAATGCTCGAGCTCGGTCTGGAAGAGTCTGACCATCTCGACCGCCGGCCCCGCCGCCCCCGCTATCGCCACGGCACTCATATCGTCGGCCGCGAACACCTTCTCGATGCTGCGGTGAGCGATCTGGAAGCCCTCGGTAGCGCGCCGGTCACCGGCGACGATCACACCATCCGCGAATCGGAGGGCCAGCACCGTGGTGCCCTCGGGGGCATGCACGGTGCCCTCCATCTGCAGCCTGCTGGGTATCAGAGACGGAGCGACGTTGCGAAGGACCTCGGAGAAGGACGACCCGGGACCGTGCACGGGAAGTCGCATCAGGTCGGGCAGTCCGATGTTGAAGGCTCTATCCATGCGTCACAACATACGGGATAGGTACACACATGTGCCGGAGACCTACTCCCCGCCCTTCTGCACGAACGAGCGCACGAAGTCTTCGGAGTTCGTTTCCAGGACCTCATCGATCTCGTCGAGCAGATCGTCGATCTCTTCCGTAGAAGCAGCTTCGGTCTTGGTCGCGTCTGCCTGCGCTTGTTCGTCTTCCTGCTTCGGCTTCGGCTTACGGGTCTGATCGGCCATGCTCACCCCTCTTCACAGTGTTCTACCGATGGTATCCCGGAAGGCGCCGGAAGCGGGGTCAGCCGGAGAGATTGGCCAATAACGAGTCGGCATCCCTGGAGGCATCGAAGAGATCCTGCACGTGGCTCTTCGTACCTCTGGTGGGTTCGAGCGTGGGGACCTTCCTCAACGGTTCGGCTCCCGTATCGAAGATCAACGCGTCCCAGGAAGCAGCCACGATCTTGTCGGAGAAGCGACGCAGGCACTCCCCTCGGAAGTAGGCGCGGGTGTCCTCGGGGGGATGGTCGATCGCCCAGGTGATCTCGTCCTCGCCGACGAGCGTGGTCATCTTCCCGGAGGAAACGAGCTTGTAATACAGACCCTTCGGGCGTCGCACGTCGTGGTACTGCAGATCGATCATCTTGAGTTTCGACGCGTCCCATGCCAAACCATCCCGGGAGCGGTAAGCCTCGAGCAACGACAGTTTCGCGACCCAGTCGAGGCGGTCCTTGAGCTGCATCGGGTCGGACTCCAGGGCCTCCAACGTCGCTTCCCACAGTTCCAGGACCGAGTCCGTGACGTCGTCCGAACCGTTCTCCTCCACGTACTTGCGTGACAGCCGCAGGTACTCCCACTGGAGCTCCACCGCGGTGAGCTTGCGGCCGTCGGCCAGTTCGACCGTGGCCCGGCAGCTCGGGTCGTGCGAGACGACCTTCA
>JBKHYB010000147.1:0-2929 GCA_046565725.1 Actinomycetota bacterium | reverse complement strand
GCTCGCACCGGTTCCCTGAGACCGTAATCGTCGACGATGAAGGAGTCCTCGATCATCTTGAGGATCAACGACGTGGTGCCGACCTTGAGAAAGGTCGATATCTCGCTCATGTTGGCGTCGCCGACGATGACGTGAAGACGCCGGTACAAGGAAGGGTCGGCATGAGGTTCGTCTCGGGTGTTGATGATCGGGCGCTTGAAGGTCGTTTCTAATCCGACCTCCACTTCGAAGAAGTCCGCACGCTGGCTGATCTGGTAGTCGCAAGCGGGGGTGCCGTTCTCCGAACCAACCTTGCCTGCCCCCGTGAATACCTGTCGGGTGACGAAGAACGGCGTGAGTCGAGAAACGATCTCCGGGAAGGGCGTCTCTCGGGACATGAGGTAGTTCTCGTGGCACCCGTAGGAGTTGCCCTTGCCGTCGGAATTGTTCTTATAGATGAGGATCTCGCCATCGTCGGGCGCCAGGGGCTGGGCCGCAGCGATCGAATCCTCCAAGATCCGCTCCCCCGCCTTGTCCCAGATAACCGCGTCCCTCGGATTCGAGCATTCGGGAGACGAGTACTCCGGATGGGCGTGATCCACGTAATAGCGCGAGGCGTTGGGGAGGATCACGTTGACCAAGCCGCTGTCGTCCTCCATGGGAGCCTCTCCCCCCGGGCGCTCGAACCCGCGTGCGTCCCGCAAGGGGTTCTCCTCCTCGTAGTCCCACCTCACCCTTTTGAAAGCCGGCTTGGCGTAGGCATTGATGAGCAGGGACGAGGTCAGGATCGGGTTGAAATCCGCCGAGGCGCGGATAGATATCCCGTACTCGGTTTCGATGCCACAGATCTTCGGTATCGCCATGAGAACAAGCCTAGAGGCTGACGACCCCTAGAGGTACTGACCCGTCTGAACGTTCTCCACCAGACGGCTCCCTTCGCCGTCCTTCTTGTTCTCGCCGACCAACGTCCGTATGTAGACGATCCGCTCGCCTTTCTTGCCGGACACGCGGGCCCAGTCATCCGGGTTGGTCGTGTTGGGCAGATCTTCGTTCTCTTTGTACTCCTGGCCGATGGCGGCGATCAGGTCGGCACCACTGATCCCTTTGGGGCCCCCCGCTATGGTCCTCTTGATAGCGGTCTTCTTCGCGCGCCGGACGATGTTCTCGATCATCGCTCCCGACGAGAAATCTTTGAAGAAAAGGACCTCTTTGTCGCCGTTCGCGTAGGTGACCTCCAGGAACCTGTTCTCCTCAGCCTCCGCGTACATGTGCTCAACCGTTACATCGATGATCGCTTGGATGGCGGCCTCGGGACTCCCGTGTTTCCGTACCTCCTCCTCCGCCATCGGCAGGGACGGGGTCAGGTACTTGCTGAAGATGTCCCTCGCAGCAACTTCGTTGGGACGCTCGATCTTGATCTTCACGTCTAGTCTTCCGGGTCGGAGGATGGCCGGGTCGATCAGATCCTCACGGTTCGAGGCACCCACCACGATGACGTTCTTCAGGGTCTCGACACCATCGATCTCGGCAAGCAACTGCGGCACGATGGTGGACTCGATGTCCGACGAGATCCCGGACCCGCGGGTACGGAACAGGGATTCCATCTCGTCGAAGAAAACGATGATGGGAACGCCCTCTTCGGACTTCTCCTTCGCGCGCTGGAAGATCATCCTGATCTGACGCTCGGTCTCGCCGACGTACTTGTTCAGGAGCTCGGGCCCTTTGACGTTCAGGAAGTACGGGCGACCCGTCTCTTTCCCCAGACGTTCGGCCACCTTCTTCGCAAGCGAGTTGGCCACTGCCTTCGCGACGAGCGTCTTACCGCAGCCCGGCGGTCCGTAGAGAAGGATCCCTTTGGGCGGCTCAAGCTCGTGTTCGCGGAACAGGTCGGCATGCAGGAAAGGCAGTTCGACGGCATCCTTGATCTCTTCGATCTGGTCGTCGAGACCGCCGATGTCTTCGTAAGCGATATCCGGCACCTCTTCGAGGATCAGCTCCTCGACCTCGGGCTTCGGGAGACGCTCGATCACATGGTTGGACTTCGGCTCTAGGAGCAGGCTGTCGCCCACGCGCAGGGGCTCATCGAGCACCGAATCCGCCAGTTCGACGACCCTTTCTTCGTCGGTGCGCGCCAGCACGATCGCGCGCTGTTGGTCGAGTATCTCCTTGAGAGTGACGACCTCGCCGGCGATCTCGAAATCGGTCACCTCGATGATGTTGAGGGCCTCGTTCAGGATGACCTGCTGTCCGCGCTGCACCTTTTCTAGTTCTATCTCCGGCGCCGCGACCACGCGGAGCTTCCGCCCGTTCGTGAAGACATCGACCGATCCATCGTCATTGCGCGACAGGAAGATCCCGAAACTGGAAGGGGGCTGGCTGAGTTTCTCTACCTCTTCCTTCAGCGCGACCAGCTGTTCGCGAGCGTCCCGGAGGGTTTCCGCGAGCCGCTCGTTCTTCTCCTGAGCTTTCGAGAGCTCCGAGCGCATCTCCGATAGTTGCTTCTCGAGGGCGAGTATCTGACGAGGGGCCGCCTCGGCCTTCCTGCGTTCCAGAGCGAGTTCGTCGCCCAGGATCTTCAGCTGACCCTGAAGCTCCCTTACCTGTCGGTCGTAATCGGCGATCGTGGGATCAAGCTCGTCGTCGCGTACCGGAACCACCTCCCTTCAGGGAAGACTACTCCCCTAGGCCCCTAACGCTAGGGTTTCGTTTCCTCCGTAGCAAGTGGGGGGCCGGGGGAACCGGGGGCCAGTTTGCGCGCCGTCACGAGGAAACCGGTGTGGGCGACCATCCGGTGGTCAGGCCGCACCGAGAGCCCATCGACGTTCCAGGTGCGATGGAGGACCTCGAAGGTGTTGATGAACGCGAATCCGCCCTTCCTCATCGCTTCCACCGTCTGCATCACCTGGGGGACGGTGGGCATGTAACAACACAGGATGCCTCCGGGGGCCAG
>JBKHYB010000146.1:2919-4848 GCA_046565725.1 Actinomycetota bacterium | reverse complement strand
GGCGTAGACGTTCTGGCCCATCAAGGTCGAATCGGGCCGGGCGAAGTAGACGTGTTCGAAGATGCAGGCCGCGTGCGAGACCTCTGCGAACCGATCGCTGATCAACCCGTCGGCATCGATCGACACCAGCTCGCCGGGCTCAACATCTCGGATGAAGCGCGCCCCGATCAGGTCCAGCGCGCAGGTCTCCGAAGCGAGAACCCATCCGCCGCTCTCTAACCGTCCGATGCACAAGGGACGGAAGCCCTGAGGGTCACGAGCTCCGAAGAGCCTCCCCTCGGTCAGGATCGTGAACGAATACGCACCTCTCAGCTTCGGAAGAACGTCCAAGATCGCGGTACGCATATCACCCTCAGAAGCGCGGGCGATGTGCGCAGCCACCAGATCGGTGTCCGACGACGACACCAGCCGCGCGCTGTGAGGGGTCGGATCGCCTCCCGCATCGGCAAGGGACTGCCGGAGTTCGACCGGATTAACGAGGTTCCCGTTGTGTGCAAGAGCTATCTGGCCGTTCTCGGAACTTTTGTATGTCGGCTGCGCGTTCTCCCACGAAGACGAACCGGTGGTCGAATAACGCACGTGCCCGATCGCGATGTGTCCTTGGAGGCTCTTCAGAACGGTCTCGTCGAATGCCTGCGCGACGAGACCGAGCTCCTTGTAGACCAGTACCGTCTGGCCGTCCGCCATGGCGATCCCCGCGGACTCCTGTCCCCGGTGCTGCAATGCGTAGAGGGCGTAGTAGGTGAGGCGGGCCACGTCCTCGCCGGGGGCGAAGATCCCCACGACGCCGCATTTATCGCGGGCTTCGAGCGTCATGATGCGATGGTATTCGCCGACAGGGTCGCCGACAGGGACCCTTCGTAGATACGTTTCGCGGTCTCCATCGGAACCTTGAACCCTTCGAAAGACAGATCTGTTCCCCCCACCGTGCCGATCACCTCGGCTGCGACGCCCGCCATCTCTGCTTCGGCCAGCAGCGCGGTGAGATTTAGCGGGTCGCAACTCACCAGGGCCCTCGAAGGACTCTCCGAGAACAGGTGGCTGTGGTCGAGCTCCACGGTCAGCGTGAACCCCAGCCCGCCGGCCAGGGCGCTCTCCACCAGACCAACCGCCACGCCGCCGAGGGAGGGATCGTGGGCTGAAACGATGGAACGGCTCGCATTGAGACTCCCAAGCAGTTCGATCAGGGCCTTCTCCGCCTCCATGTCGAGCGAGGGCGGGCGGCCCGCCACGACGCCGTTGATCACCTTCGCGAACTCACTGCCACCCATGTCACCGGGATCGGTTCGTCCCAGCAGGACGATCACGTCGCCCTCGGATCGGAAAGCCATCGGCATGTTGGCGTCGGGAGAGGGAAGGACCCCGAGCATCCCGATCACCGGGGTCGGATAAATCGGGCGACCGGAGGTCTCGTTGTAGAAGGACACGTTGCCGCCCGTGACCGGAGTGCCGAGATCGAGGCAGGCGTCTCCGATCCCCCGCACCGCCTCGGCGAACTGCCACATCACGTCGGTCTTCTCGGGGTTCCCGAAGTTGAGACAGTTCGTGACGGCGAGCGGGCGAGCACCGGTGCAAGCGAGGTTGCGAGCCGCTTCGGCGACGGCGAGTCGAGCACCCTCGTAGGGGTCGAGGTAGCAGTAACGCCCATGCCCGTCGGTCGTGACGGCGACGGCGACATCGCTGTCGGGCAGGCGGATCACGGCAGCGTCGCCTCCGGGGGCCTGGATGGTTCCGAGGAAGATCAAGTGGTCGTACTGCTCCCAGACCCAGCCCTTCCAGGCGTGGTTCGGGTCCGCCAGCAGCCGCCGCAGCGCCTCCACCGCCCCGATCGCCGCGTCGGCCTGCCGGGCGAGGTCGTCGAAGACGTGGATCAGGAGCCGCAGGATGACCCGCTTCACGACGGTGAGCGGCGCGCCCACCACGGGCTTC
>JBKHYB010000146.1:0-2909 GCA_046565725.1 Actinomycetota bacterium | reverse complement strand
ATGTTGGGGGACGCCAGCAGCGAGGTCAGTGCCTCGGCGAGATCGCCCGGCGCCTCGTCGCCCATGGGCGAGGACTGCAGTTCATCCACCCACAACGGCCTCTCGTAAGGCCGTTCGTACACCGGGCCCTCGTCTGCCAGGGACGCGGGCGGCACATCGGCGAGAAGCGTCCCATCGGAGGCAACGACCTGAACCCGGTCCGTCTTGGTGATCTCACCGACCACGGTCGCCGGAAGTCCCCACTTCCTGCAGACATCCAGGACCCGTTCGACATCCGAGGGATCGACCACGGCCATCATGCGCTCCTGCGATTCCGAGATCATGATCTCGAAGGGCTCCATGTCGGCCTCTCGCAGGTGAACGGCATCGAGCTGAACCGTCATGCCGGTGCCGGCCTTCGCCGTCATCTCCGAGGTAGGACACGAGATGCCTCCGGCCCCAAGATCCTGCAGCCCCACGAGTAGACCTTCTCGTATGAGCTCCAGACAGGCCTCGATCAGCAGCTTCTCGGTGAAGGGATCCCCGACCTGCACGGAAGGGCGCTTCGTATGACTCTCATCGTCGAACTCGGCCGACGCAAGAACGCTCGCTCCTCCGATCCCGTCGCGCCCTGTCGACGACCCGATCAAGATCACCTTGTTGCCCGGTCCCTCGGCGCGCCCGTGCATCAGTTTGGAATCGATTACGCCCAGGCAAGCGACGTTCACGAGCGGATTCTCGGCATAGCAATCCTCGAACACGACCTCGCCGCCGACCGTGGGGACCCCAATCGAGTTCCCGTAGGAGGAGATCCCGTGGACGACACCGTCGACTAGGTAGCGCGTGCGGGCATCGTCGAGGTGTCCGAACCGCAGCGAATCCAGCAGTGCTATCGGGCGGGCACCCATCGACAAGATGTCTCTGACGATGCCGCCGACACCCGTAGCCGCGCCGTTGAACGGCTCGACGAAAGAGGGGTGGTTATGGGATTCGATCTTGAAAGCGACCGCCGTGCCCGGTGCCACTTCCACGATGCCGGCCCCCTCGCCGGGCCCAACCAGGATGTGTTTGCCTTCGGTGGGCAGTTCACGGAGGTGGACGCGCGATGACTTGTACGAACAGTGCTCGCTCCACATCACCGAGTACATCGCGAGCTCGGTGTAAGAAGGTTCCCTTCCGAGACGCTCCCTTATCCCCTCGTACTCATCATCGGTGAGTCCAAGGTCGCGGTGGATCCCGAGTTGCTCCGTCACGCGGTGCGCTGCTCCAGGTTCCGAACTGCGCCATCCAGAACCGAACCCAGAAGGATGGCGCCGTCGTCACTGCCGAGCAGAGACTCACAGGCGCGTTCCGGATGTGGCATCAGTCCGAACACGTTGCCGTTCTCGTTGCAGATCCCGGCGATATCTTCGAGTGAGCCGTTGGGGTTATCGACGTAACGAAGGACGATCTGCTCGTTTGCCTTCATCCGTTCGACCACCTCTGGTTCGGCGTACCAGTTCCCCTCGAAGTGGTTGATCGGCACGCGCAGGATCTGTCCTCTTTCCGCGCGAGACGTGAAGGGTGTGTTCGGGTTCTCCACCCTCAGTTCCACCCACTTGCATAGGAACTTCAATCCGGCGTTCTTGTGGAGCGCTCCGGGCAGCATCCCCGCTTCGCAGAGGATCTGGAATCCGTTGCAGATCCCGATCACCAAGCGGCCGGCGCGGGCATGAGCCTTCACCGCATCCATGACGGGCGAGAACCTCGCGATCGCGCCCGTGCGCAGGTAATCCCCGTGAGCGAACCCTCCGGGCAACACCACAACATCTACTTCGGGTAACTCGCGCTCGTCATGCCAGACGAAGGTGGTGTCGGCTCCCAGGTCGTCGAATGCCTTGCGGGCGTCGAGCTCGCAGTTCGAACCCGGGAAAACGACGATGCCGACCGTGGGTCTCATGAGATGTCCACCTCGTAGGACTCGATCACCGTGTTCGCGAGGAGGCGCTCGCACATCTCTTCCACCCTCTCGTGCGCCTCTTCGGCGGACCCGGCCTCTACCTGCAGTTCGATGCGCTTGCCCACTCGGATGCCGCCGACCCCCTCGTAACCGAGGGCCGGGAGGGCGCGCTCGATCGTCTGCCCCTGGGGATCCGAGATCCCTTCCTTGAGCATGACGTTCACGTGCGCGGAGAAATGGCTCACGACAATGTCTCCATGAGAGCGATGGCCCCCGAGCGGAAAGCCAGGACGACAACTGCCAGACAGGAAAGCGCACCAAGCGTAGCAAGGAGAACCGAGCCCGGTCGCCACCCCGCCACGACTCTGAGGCCCTTGACGAAAAGCGCAGCCGACCAGAGGAGCGCTGCAACCCCGAGCGCCAGAGACAACGCCGCCCACGCCGAGGACACGGGATCGGACGGTTTGCCCGAGGCGAACGTCTCGGCCCCCACGACGAGGATGTCGACGGGCAGAAGGAGCAGCAGCGGAACGACCGCCGGGAAGGCCGAAGCTCCCCAGACGGTACGGAAACCGGCTGCGGAAGGCCCATCCTCACCCGCAAGGCGCGCCGCTACGAAGGCGAACACGGCCTGGGCCAGGATCGCGATCAGCGCGCCCAAGACTGCGGCCGCCACCACGAACGACCAACGGAGATCGGCGGGGTGGACCTCCCTGAGGCCCACTAGCGCCGAGATCTTCAGCCACATCACGAAGGCAGAGGCGCCTCCGCATGCCGCGAGGATCCATGGGGCGTATCCCTCGGCCGGGGATATCCCCGCGCGCAGGCGGCGCTGCACGGCCTTGCCCGCGGCTTCGAAACCGGCCGTGGGAGAGGTCAGGACTGTTCTTAGGGTGGCGCCTAGGTGTGCTGAGGAGTAAGAGCGGTCTGCCGTGGAAGGGCGGACGGTGCTCAAGCCCCGGACTCCTGGAGCCACGAATCGAAAGGTTGC
>JBKHYB010000145.1:0-4889 GCA_046565725.1 Actinomycetota bacterium | reverse complement strand
CGCCGCACTGGAAGTGCTACGCCGACTGGTACGGCGACGGCTACTGGTGCGACGTCGGCTGCGGCAACTACGACGTCGATTGCGATACCAGCGACACCCTCTGGAACGGCTGCCCGACGGCTCGGAGGTGCGAGCTACCCAGTGGGCCTCGATAGCGCTGGTGGGAAGACCCAACGTCGGTAAGTCGTCCATCCTCAACCGGTTGTTGGGAGAGGAGCGATCCATCGTGGATGCCTCCCCCGGGACGACGCGGGATCCGATCGACTCCTTCATTCAGGCGCCCAACGGTGAAACGATCCGGATCGTCGACACGGCCGGGATGCGAAGACAGGTCCAGATCAAAGACCCGATCGAATACTTCAGTTTCCTGCGCTCGCGCGGGACCCTCGAAAGGGTCGATGCGGCCTTGGTCGTAGTGGACGCGGGAGAGGGGATGACGGGCCACGACCAGCGCATCGCCCGCGAGGTGCTCGACTCGGGACGCGCCTGTGCGGTGGTGCTCAACAAGTGGGACCTGGTCCCCGGCACCGGTCCCGATCGCGACCGGTACGACCGCAACCTCGCCAAGGATCTGCGCTTCTTGGAATGGGCTCCGTGGATACGGGCCTCGGCGAAGTCCGGGCGGGGGATCGACAAGCTCCTGCCCGCGATCCTCGAAGCGATCGAGGCCCACCGAACGCGGATGGCCACGGCTCATGTCAACCGCATCGTCAGGGAAGCCCAGCAGGACAAGCCCCATCCTCGCGCCGGGGGAAGAGGGATACGCATCCTCTATGCCGTCCAAGCGGCGGTCGCCCCACCCACCTTCGTGTTGTTCACGAACGGGCGTCTGGAGCCCTCCTACCTCCGCTACCTCGAGTCGCGCCTCCGCAGTGAAGAGCCCTTCAGGGGCACGCCGTTGCGGCTGCAGGTCCGCGAGAAGACGCGAGCTGTAGTTTAGGGTTATGGTTGGCTCCTGCAGGGTCCGAGATCGCAGGGAGCCGGCGCGGTCCTCGGTGGAAGGTCTGCGGTCGGGGGCTCCGGTCGATCGTCCGGTCCACGTCGGTGAGGACCCACCGCAGGACGCGCGCCTACGTCGACTCATCGACGTATCGAGAACGATACAAGTCGACAAGTGGACCTATCTACAGGGGTGGGCTCCATCACGGTGGACGTATGATGCGCTTCACAGCACGGGACGTGGCGCAGCTTGGTTAGCGCACTGGTCTGGGGGACCAGGGGTCGCCGGTTCAAATCCGGCCGTCCCGACCACAGGTGGGAAGGGGTCGAGGGGGTGTCTCACGTAGGAGCGACAGAGCCCGCAGGGTCCGCGCCGCCACCTCCGGGCGACGCGGGCCTGAGAACCGTCCCCAACGTCTTGTCGCTCTTGCGGCTGCTATCCGTGCCCGTCTTCCTCTGGCTGTTCATCTCGGGGCGGGACGAGGCCGCCGTCATCCTTTACGGCATCGGAGCGTGGTCGGACTTCTTCGATGGGTGGATCGCGAGGCGGTTCCACCAGGTCTCCGAGATCGGCAAGCTCTTGGATCCGCTGGCAGACCGCGTCTTCATCGTCGCCCTGGCGGTCGCCCTCGTGGCCAGGGAGACGCTCCCATTGGCCCTTGCCATCGCGATCATCGCGAGGGATGTTCTGGTGCTGTCGCTGTTCCCGGCTCTGGAGAGGAGGGGAGTGGAGCGGATCCGCGTGAACTTCGTCGGCAAGACCGCCACGGCGTCTCTGCTCTTCGGCCTCAGCTGCCTCGCCTGGTCGGAAACGTCATTCCCTTTGCACGCCGTGGCCGATAGCGTCGGACTGGCGTTCACACTCTTCGGGGCGATCCTGTACTGGGTAGCGGCCACGATCTACGCCCGGCAAGCCATGCAGGCCCTGGAACGGGTAAAGGTTAGAGATGACGTTGCGATCTAGGGAGCGGAGGGGATCCGGATGCAAGCGGTGATCATGGCGGGGGGTGAGGGCTCTCGGCTCAGACCGCTCACCGGAAACCTGCCCAAGCCGATGCTGCCGGTCGCCAACCGTCCCCTGATGGAACACATCCTCCTGCTCCTCAAGCAGCACGGGTTCACCGACGTCGTGGCGACGGTTCAGTTCCTATCGTCCGTGATCCGCAACTACTTCGGTGACGGGAGCGACCTCGGCGTGTCGCTCTCCTATTCGACCGAGGAAGTCCCGCTGGGCACCGCGGGGTCCGTGAGCGCCGCCAGGGACCTACTCGATGGGACCTTCCTGGTCATCTCCGGGGATGCACTGACCGACCTGGACCTGACGGAGGTGGTCGAGTTCCACCGCAGCCGAGGGGCCGCTGCGACCCTCGTCCTGAAGAGGATGAAAGACCCCCTCGAGTTCGGGATCGTGATGACCGACGACGAAGGTCGCATCGAACGCTTCCTGGAGAAGCCGACCTGGGGCCAGGTGTTCACCGACACCATCAACACGGGCATCTACGTGCTCGAGCCGGAGGTCTTGGATCTGATACCTCCAGAACAGGCCTACGACTTCTCGTCCGAGCTGTTCCCGGCGATGTTGGACAAGGGGCTGCCGCTCTTCGGGTTCGTGACCGACAGCTACTGGACGGACGTGGGTAACACCGACGCCTTCCTCCAGGCGAGCCGCGACGTTCTCGCCCGGCGGGTACGGGTGCAGGTGCCGGGATTCGAACTGCGACCGGGCGTCCTGATCGGCGAGGATGTCGAGATCGATCCCACGGCACGCATCGAGGGTCCGGCCCTGATCGGTGACAACGTCCGGATCGGCCCGGGCGCGATCATCGGTCCCTACGCCGTCCTCGGCTACAACGCCCTGATCTCCAACGATGCGCGCGTGACCCAAGGGGTCGTGATGGACCGGGCTCACGTGGGCCCGATGGGACACGTCCGAGGTGGGGTTTTAGGGCGCAGCTCGTCCCTGGAGAGGGGAGCCATCCTCGAGGAGGGTGCCGTGACGGGGGACGAGGTGACGGTGGGAACCGGGGCCGTCGTTAAGCCTCGAGTGAAGATCTACCCTTCGAGGACCGTGGATGCGGGGGCGATCGTCACCCAAAGCATCGTTCACGAGCGGCGCGGCACCCGAAGCCTGTTCGGCACCCAGGGCGTTTCGGGTCTGGTCAACGTGGGGGTGACTCCCCAGGTGGCGGTTCGCCTCGCGATGGCGTACGGCACGACCCTCAAACGCGGCAGCGTCGTGGTCACGGGACGAGATGCCAGCCGGGCGGCCCGAACCATGAAACGGGCGATCATCGCAGGCCTCAACTCCGCCGGCGTTACCGTCCACGATCTCGAGTTGGTTCCGCTCCCACTGACCCGCTTCACGGTTCGCAGCGAGCAAGCCTCCGGCGGCATCAGCGTCCGCACCTCGCCGCGCGACCCCGAGGTCGTAGAGATCCGCCTGTTCGATGCGGACGGGGCGGACATCAGCGAGGCCGTGCAGCGCAAGGTCGAACGCATCTTCTTCCGGGAGGACTACCGCCGTCCCGGGCCCAAGGGGCTAGGGGAGCTCGAGTTCCCGCCACGTGCGCTCGAGCAGTACACCGCCGGGCTGCTCCAGGCGGTCGATGTGGCGGCGATCCGGCAGGCTCGGCCCAAGGTGGTCATCGACCATGCCTTCGGACCGTCTTCTCTGGTGGGACCGGCCGTGATGGGACGGCTCGGCTGCAACGCGCTGACGGTCAACGCGTTCACCGACGAGCACCGGCCGGTACTCGTCGAAGACGACGTGAACGCCATGCTCGACGAGCTGGCCGACCACGTTAAGAACTCCGGCTCCGACCTGGGCGTACTCCTCGAGCCCGGTGGTGAGATCGCCCACCTCGTCGACGATAAGGGCCGGCGCATCGAGCACGCCACGGCGCTGCTGGCCTTCATCCGCCACGAAGCCCGCTCCGGTGCCGGCATCGTGGCGGTTCCGGTGTCGGCCTCGGTCCATTGCGCCACGGTGGCGAACGAGCATGGAGCGGAGGTGCAGTGGACCCCCACCGCATTGCCCGCCTTGATGGCCCGCGCCGGACAGCCTGGCGTCGGCTTCGCCGGGAACCCCGAGGGGGCGCTCTTGTTCCCCGACTTCATGCCGGCGCCGGACGGACTTATGACCTTCGCCAGATCGCTCGAGGTCATCGCCCTCGAGGGGAGGCCGTGGTCCGAGATAGTCGACGACCTTCCGATGGTCCACATCGCCCGCCGGGACGTTGCGACCCCATGGCATCAGAAGGGCGCCGTCATGCGTAACGTGGCATTGTCGGCTCCGTCCGAGTCCCTGACCCTCGTGGACGGCGTGAAGGTGACCGAAGACGATGGATGGGCGCTCGTGATCCCTCTCCCAGACCAACCGCTGTGCCGGATCTGGGCCGAGGCCCGAACCGCCGCCGACGCCGAACGGCTCGCCGACCGCTACGCGGCGATGGTCTACGAGGTAACGCAAGCAGAAGCGACATAGAGATATATCGACAAATCGATCTGTATCTGAGCGAAAGGAGCATCCCGTTGTCGACGGAGACCCCTACGGATCGCCGTTACACCAAGGAGCACGAGTGGGCCCTCGAAGAAGGCGGCAAGGTCGTGGTCGGGATCACGGCACACGCCCAGAGCGAGCTGGGGGACATCGTCTTCGTGGAGCTGCCGGAGCCCGGAACCGAGGTGGAGGCGGGGCAACCTATGGGCGAGGTGGAATCCACCAAGTCCGTATCGGACATCTACAGCCCGGTGTCCGGGACCGTGGCCGAGAAGAACTCCGAGGTCGAGTCCAACCCCCAGATCGTGAACGAGGACCCCTATGGCAAGGGGTGGTTGGTGAAGATCGATGCCGCCGGGGCGCTGGACGGACTCATGAGCGCCGAAGAGTACATCGCACACACCCGGGAGGGCTGATCGTATGGACCTGTTGACCAACCCTAAACCTTCCC
>JBKHYB010000144.1:0-4907 GCA_046565725.1 Actinomycetota bacterium | reverse complement strand
GCGTGAGTGCCGGAGCGCCGGAGGACAGATCGACGTCTGTTGCTTCTTCGGTTCCCGTTTCTTCCGTCGTGGGCTCTTCGGTCTCCGTCTCGCTCGCGCCGGTCGATGCGTCACCGGCATCGTTCGAGGAACTGCATGCCGCTCCCAGCAGAGCGAATGCCATGATCGCAGCTAGGAACCTAAGCAGTGTTTGCCTATGCTTCATGGGTCTCCTTCCCTTCGGATCGTTATGAGCCGTTGTGGCTCCTTGCTTGGTCGCGAGTGGTTCGGAGGGGAGGGGACCTGCGGATTGCGCGGGTTCTCAGGCCGATACCTCGACGGTGCCCGTCATCCCCGCGTGGATCGCGCAGTAATAGGGGTAGGTGCCGGCTTCATCGAACTTGAATGAGAACGTCTCACCCTTCTCGGCCAGGGCTCCATCGAAGATGCCGTCCGGCTTCGCATCCGAACCTTCTTCGACACCCGGCACGCCCTGCTCGCGTTGCGTTCCCGAGGTGACGGTGTGGTCGATGTTGTCGTCGTTGAGCCATGTGACGGTATCTCCCACGCCGATCTCGACGGGGTCCGGCATGTAGCGGAACGCCGAGATCTTCACCTCGACGGATCCGGTTGCTTCTCCGTTGCTGCTGGGCTCTCCATCGCCTCCGCAGGCGATCAGGAGGAATGGCATGAACAGTACGACCAGTTGTTTTCTCATGCCCCTTATTCGTGAGGAGCAGCCTCGGCGGATGTGCAATCCGGACCACCGCGGGTACACGAATAACAGGTGTTATCGGAATCGGCGCATTCTCGAAAGGGGATCTCTATATGGCAACCCGCGCTGCAACCAAGACCCCAGCCCAGGTGTTCGCTCTGGTCTTCGGGGTCGTATATCTGCTGGTAGGAGTCGTCGGCTTCTTCGTAACGGGGTTCGAGAACTTCGCCTCGAACACCGAAAAGGAGCTGATCATCTTCGCCCTCAACCCCCTGCACAACATCGTGCACATCCTCATCGGGGTGGTGTGGATCGGGGCGGCCTCGAAGCACGACAGTGCTAAGGGTGTGAACATGCTCTTCGGAGTGGTCCTGGGTCTGGTCGCCGCTCTGGGATTCGCCGGGGCATTGGGATGGTTGGCGATAGACGGGGCTGGAGAGCCGGATAACTTCCTGCATCTGACCACCGCGGTCCTTGCTATCTACTTCGGCTCTGCCGGAGCCACCACGGGTCAGCCGGTAGCGGCCTGAGGCTCTGTAGGGGGAGGAACGGGGCCCCTTCCCGGGGCCCCGTTCCCTTTAGAGAACCTCGCGCAGGGCCGCGAAACAGCGGTCTATGTCCTCTTCCGTGTTGAAGAAGTGCGGAGAGATGCGTAGCGCCGAGCCACGCTGGTCCAGCACGACATCCCGCTCGAACAACTTGTGCAGTACCTCCTGCGCTACCTTGCGACCGCCGGGCACCTTCACGCGCACCAGGCCGCCGCGGATCTCGTCTTCCCGGGGCGACAGGACCTCTATGCCGGACTCGTCGGCCTGCTCGATGATGAGGCGCGTCAGCTCCTGGTTACGGGCTCTGATGTTTTCGACACCGACCTCGAGGATGATCTCGAGACCGATCGCGGCCGTCCATGCCTGAGGCAAGGTGTAGGTCCCAGTTTCGAATCGCCGGGCGTCCTTCCTCAGACGTAACTCCTCGCGTTGGAAATCGAACGGCTCCTCCGTTCCGAACCAACCCACCACCATGGGCTGGAGTTTCTCGATCAGATCTCGACGGACGTAGAGGAACGCCAGACCCTGCCCTCCGCACAGCCACTTCAGGCATCCCGACAGCAAGAAGTCGATCCCCAGCGAGTGCACGTCGATGGGGACGATGCCACTGCCGTGGAAGTCGTCGGTAAGGACATAGGCCCCCGCCTCGTGAGCGCGCTCGATGATGGGCGCGAGATCAACGATCCGCGACGATTGATACAGGACGCGGTTGGTGTTGACCATGAGGGTCGACCCGTCGATGTGAGGGAGGTACTGCTCGGGTTCGATGTTGATGCGGTCCTCGCTACGGACGACGTCGAGTTTCGCCCCGCGCTTCTCTTGTGCCATCCACACGTAGTGGTCGGTCGGGAAATCCATGTCCGAGGCAACGATCTTCGGCCGCTCGGAGAGGTCGAAGCACGAGGCTAACGAGGAGAGTCCATTCGAGACGGACGGAACGACGGCTATCTCGTCGATGTCCGCGCCGATCAAGGCGGCGAAGGACCGTCGGCAGTCATCGAGGCGAGGGAGTCCGTGCTCGAACCAGAGCTCCTCGGGGCCCAGCCGCTGCCACAGATCGAGATGCTCCTCCGCCGCCGCCCGAGCCCGTCGGGACAGCGGACCGAGGGAGGCCGAGATGAGGTAGGTCCTCTCGGCGAGAACCGGGAACTCATCGCGGTACATGCGGATGTCGGTCATTTTCTGACCCTACAAGGGGTCGCCGAGGGGCTTGGAGCGTCGTAGCCTGTGCCAACGGACGTGATAGGTCGCCTCGGAAGGGGTCACATGAGGGTTGGCGTTGTAGGGGTGGGGCATGTGGGGTTGCCTACGGCAGCCGTCTTAGCGCATATCGGCCACGACGTGGTCGCGATGGACAGTGACCGATCGAAGCTCGACACGCTGTCCGCCGGCACGATGCCTTTCTACGAGCCCGGCATGGAGGATCTGGTTCGAGCCGAGGTCGCCCGGGGAGCCTTGAGGTTTACCGCGGAGGCGTCCGAAGTTGCGAACGGGGCTGAAGTGGTCTTCATCTGCGTGGGGACCCCGCCCCGTGCTACTGGAGAGGCCAACCTGTTAGCGGTAGAGCGCGCTGGGGAGATGATCATCAAGAACGCTACCGGTGACCTGGTGCTGGTCGAGAAGAGCACGGTCCCGGCGGGCACGGCCCAGCGGCTGACCAAGGCCCTGAGCCGTTACAAGAACCGGCATCGTTTCTGGGTGGTGTCGAACCCCGAGTTCCTCCAGGAGGGGCGGGCAATCGAAGACTCTCTCCGACCGCACCGCATCCTGGTGGGGTCGGATTCCGACGAAGCTCTGCGGATCATGCAGGATCTCTATCGCCCGATCATCGATTCCGGGGCGGAGTGGATCGCAACGGATGTGGCGACGGCCGAATTGGCCAAGCACGCGTCCAACGCTTTCCTTTCTATGAAGATCTCGTTCGCCAACGCCATGGCCCGTCTCTGCGAAGCCGCCGGAGCCGACGTCGTGAAGGTCGCAGATGCTATGGGTGCGGATCCGCGGATAGGTCGTGCCTTCCTCGATGCGGGGCTGGGCTACGGCGGTTACTGCTTCCCGAAGGACCTTGCCGCCTTCGAACGCCTGGCTCAACGCCTGGGATATGACTTCGGGCTGCTTCGTGAGGTCGCCAAGATCAACGAGGAGGCGGTGGAGGCTACCTTTTCCAAGATCGAAGAGGCGATGTGGAACCTGGAGGAGAAACGGATCGCCGTGCTGGGTCTTGCGTTCAAGGGGGGCACGGACGATACCCGTTTGTCTCCGGCTCTCCGGCTCGCGGAGATGTTGATGTCCCACGGGGCAGAGGTGGTCGGTTTCGATCCAGCAGCCAACGAGTCGGCCAAACACGATCTCCCTTCACTTGAGACGGCGGACGATGTCTACGGCGCGCTTCAAGGGGCGCATTGTGCCGTGATCGCTACGGAATGGCCGGACTTCGCCGACCTCGATCTGACGAAGGCACACGACCTCATGGAGTTCCCGGTGATAGTCGACGCCCGCAACATGCTTGATCCTCAAGCGGCGGCCTCCGCTGGGTTCACCTATATACCGACGGGTCGCCCCAGCACGGGGCCGGAGACCCAAGGGCCGCGATGAAGCGCGCCCTGATCACCGGAGGAGCCGGATTCCTCGGTTCGCACCTCTCGCGGAGGTTGTTGGAGGAGGGGTGGGAGGTCATCGTCCTCGATTCACTCCTTACCGGCAGCGCAGACAACATCGCGGATCTGATGCCCCGCGGCGACTTCCGTTTCGAGGACTACGACGTCACCAACTACCTCTACGTTCCTGAAGATCTCGACTGGGTCTTCCATCTCGCGTCACCGGCGTCGCCGGTCGATTACCTCGAGCATCCGATACACACGATGAAGGTGGGAGCGATCGGCACGATGCGGGCGCTGGGACTGGCCAAGGCCAAAGGAGCATCCTTCTTCCTTGCTTCAACCTCCGAGGTGTACGGAGATCCGAAAGAGCACCCCCAGCTCGAGACCTACTGGGGCAACGTGAATCCGATCGGTCCGAGGGGGGTGTACGACGAGGCCAAGCGTTTCGCGGAGGCGATGACCACTGCCTACCACCGAGCGCACGGGGTCGACGTACGCATAGTCAGGATCTTCAATACCTTCGGGGAGAGGATGCGGCGGCAGGATGGGCGGGCGGTTCCGAACTTCGTGGATCAGGCCCTCCACGGCCGGCCCCTCACCGTCCATGGGGACGGGAGCCAGACCCGCTCGCTCTGTTACGTGGACGACCTGATCGAAGGATTCTGGCGCCTGGCGAACTCGGAGGTCACCGAGCCCGTGAACATCGGGAACCCCGAGGAGGTCACGGTGCTGGAGCTGGCTGAGACGATCCGCGACCTGGTGGGAGGCGATGCCGAGCTCGTCTTCACGGACCGGCCGGTGGACGATCCCGAGGTGCGCAAACCGGACATCACCAAGGCAACCGACCTTCTGGGATGGGAGCCGAAGGTCTCCCTGAGGGAGGGACTGGAGCGGACGATCGCCTGGGCTCGGACGGTCTGGACCCAGCGGAGGCGGGAAGCTAAATGACATACGTGTCGTTTAAGGTGAGGTGTCCATGCCGAAGACCTCATCCGATGGCCTCCTTGTGGTGCGCGGGGCCCGAGAGCACAACCTCAAGAACGTCTCCCTCGACCTTCCTCGCGA
>JBKHYB010000143.1:0-4942 GCA_046565725.1 Actinomycetota bacterium | reverse complement strand
CGAGGGCGACGTGGTCCTGGTCAGGTCGGGGGGCCGCATCCCGGCCGACGGACATGTGGTTGAAGGTTCGGCCGACGTGGACGAATCGATGCTCACGGGTGAATCCCGGCCGGTACCGAAGTCGGTGGGTGATCGGGTGACGGCCGGAACCGTCGCGACCGACTCGGCGATCCAGCTCCAGGTCGATGCGGTCGGGGACAACACCGCGCTCGCGGGGATCCAGCGTCTGGTTAGGGAAGCGCAGGGGTCGCGCTCCCGGGCCCAAGCCCTGGCCGATCGTGCCGCGGCCCTGTTGTTCTATGTCGCAACGCTGGCCGGTCTGATCACCTATGTGACCTGGACGATCCTCGGCGAACCCAAGGGTGCGATCGAACGAACCGTGACGGTGCTGGTGATCGCCTGCCCCCACGCTCTCGGACTCGCGATCCCCCTCGTCATCTCTATCTCGACCGCTCTGTCCGCTCGCAACGGCATCCTGGTGAAAGACAGGTTGGCACTCGAGCGCATGCGCAAGGTCGATGTCGTCCTCTTCGACAAGACCGGCACGCTCACGGCAGCCCAGCACGTCGTCACCGGCGTGTTGCCCGATGGCGACGATGCGCTCCTGCTCGCCGGCGCGGTGGAATCGGACAGCGAACACCCTCTGGCGCGTGCCATCGTTGCAGCCGCAACGAAGATCGGGAAGATCCAACCGGCCACCGGCTTCCGGTCGATGACCGCCAAGGGAGTAGAAGCGAACGTACAGGGTCGAACCCTGGCGGTGGGAGGGCCGAAACTCGTCAACGAGATGGGGGCCGAGGTCCCGTCGGAGTGGGAGCAAGAGCTCGGCAGCTGGAGGTCGCGCGGCGCGGCCATCCTCTATCTGATCGAGGGTCGTCAGGTCCTCGGAGCCTTCGCGCTCGAAGATGAGGTGCGGAAGGAGTCCCACGAGGCCGTGCGAGCGCTCCACTCGATGGGCGTGAAGGTCGCGATGATCACAGGAGATGCCGAACAGGTTGCAGCCGCCGTGGCCAAGGAACTCGACATCGACGCCTACTTCGCCGAGGTCCTTCCCGAAGACAAGGACTCGAAGGTGGCAGAGCTGCAGGGACGAGGTGAGATCGTGGCGATGGTGGGCGACGGAGTCAACGATGCACCTGCCCTGGCCCGCGCCGACGTCGGCATAGCGATCGGAGCGGGCACGGACGTAGCGATCGAATCGGCCGGTGTGATCCTGGCTTCGGACGACCCGCGTTCCGTCGTCGGCGTCATCGAGCTGTCCAAGGCGTCCTATCGCAAGATGATGCAGAACCTGATCTGGGCAACTGGGTACAACGCCTTCGCCATCCCCCTAGCAGCAGGCGTGCTCGCGTGGGCGGGAGTTTCGCTGTCGCCCGCGATCGGAGCGATCCTGATGTCGGTGTCGACGATAGTGGTGGCCCTGAACGCACAACTACTTCGACGGCTAGATCTGCGCCCATCACGTTGAAGTTTCTTGGCGCACCAGACAGCTAGTGGCTGGCCTCTGACGCCTCAAGTGCGAAGAGTCTGAAGTCTCGATCGGTCCAGGTCGTGTACTGCTTCCAAGACGGGTAGAGGTCCACGAGCCGAGGCCACAGGCGTTGTTTCTCGTCGTCGGATGCGAGCCGAGCTCGCACCTCATAGCACTCATCACCTATCTGGACGCGCGCTTCGGGGTTGGCGATGAGGTTGTACGACCAAGCGGGATGTCGGTCACTGCCGAAGTTGCTGGCCATGATCCAGAACGCCGGGCCTTCCCTCAGATAGAGGACGGGAACGCTGCGCGGCAGGCCACTTTTGGCTCCGGTCGTCGTCAGGTTCAGCATCGCCTTACGGGGGCTAAGACCGCGTCGACCATCGGTACGGCGATAGATGGCCCCGTCGAGAGGGACGTACACCTTCTTGGTCAACCAGCTCCCGGCGCGCCACCTCGTGAACCAAGCCATGAAGCGGTTGTAGCGACCTTCCCGCGTGAACATCAGCACATCCTAGAGCGCGGCCCTCTCCTCATCCCGTTCCGCTAACGACAGGCTGACCCCAGAGGAAGCCCTGGGCGTATCGAACACCCAGCCCAGCCAGCATGTCCGCACACTCTTGCGTTTCCACACCTTCGGTGATCACCGACATCCCGCTTTCATCGGCCGCTCGCAAGAGAAGCTCTAGGAGTGGTCGGTGGCGGGTGTCTCGGTCGGCCGCCTGCACCAGCCCACGGTCGAGTTTGAGAACGTCGGCGGAGAAACTGAGGAAATGCGAAAGGCTCGAAGAACCAGCCCCGAAATCGTCTAGGGCGACGTGGACACCTTCGCTCCTTAACCTGTTCAAGCCGTCGGCAGCTCGCTGATCCAGTACTGCCGATTCGTGCACTTCCAGCATGAGTGCATCGCAGGGAACCCGAGCCTCATCGAGGATGTGCAGAACATCGTCGGAGAACGAGGGCTCTATCGCGGAGAACTCCGATACGTTCACGCCCACCTTGGCGTCGCTCCAACCTCCATCCCACCGTGTACTCAGTTCCTGCAAGGCTTCCTTCAGGACGTACCGGTCTATCGCCAAGGCCATGGTCGGCTTCTGGAAAGCGATGCTGAAGTCTCCGGGGAGCAACATCCCTCTGATCGGATGATCCCACCTCACCAGAGCCTCGAAGGCGACCCTCTTCCCATCGGTTAGGTCGATGATCGGCTGATACGCAACCCGCAACCCACCATTCTCGATCGCCATGCCCAGTTCGTTCAGAACCGACAATCGCTCCATAGCTCGAGCGTGGAGAGCGCTATCGAACCATACGACGCGATTACGTCCCGTCTCCTTGGCCTCATAGAGCGCCGTATCCGCGTCACGGACCACTACCGTGGGATCCACTCCGGAGCTATCTGACAGCGCGACTCCGATACTCACTCCGACGTACATGAAGGCATCGTCGATGGGGAAAGGCGGGCCGAAGGCAGCATGGATCCTTCGCACCAGTGCCTCTATCTCCATGGGGTCGTACACGTCCGTACACAGGACCGCGAACTCGTCACCACCGAGCCGTGCCACTGTGTCGGATGTCCTCGTGCTCGACACCAATCGGTTGGCTGCAAGCATGATCACGTCGTCTCCGGCAGCATGCCCCAGGGAGTCATTGACCTCCTTGAAGTGATCGAGGTCCAGATAGAGCACGGCTACGGAGCCTCGCCCCCGGTTGACATCGGATAAGGCATGCCCCAAACGATCCATGAACAGCATGCGGTTCGGCAGTCCGGTCAAGGCATCGTGAAGTGCTTGGCGCGCGAGCTCGGCCCGCAGGCGGTTCCTCTCGACGGCGTAGACGACCGCCCTGTGCAGGTTTTCGCTCTGGACATGGTCCTTCAAGAGATAATCCTGCGCGCCCAGCTGCACCGCTTGGATGCCGGACGATTCGTCGGCCCCGATGATCACGATGACCGGAAGGTCGGGAGATAGATCCCGCAGGTACAGGAGGCCTTCGAGGCCAGTAGCCTCCGGCAGGTTCAGATCCAACAAGACGCAGTCCACCGACGCGAGCCTGTCCGCATCCAGATCGGCGATGCGACTGACGATATGAACGTCGCCGATCTCTTCGCTTCCACGCAGCTTCATCCTCGTAAGGCGAGCAGCGTCTGGGTCGCCCCCGATGAGGAGTACGCGGAGCCGTTCCGCTATCGCCGTCATGCTTCGACCGTTTCCACGTATCCAAGCTACGCCCCTATCCGAGCAGGCTCGAGGCCCGTACGTCCTTCATCTATGAGTACTTGTGTACCGATCAAGTACTTCGCCTTGTAAAGGAAGGGAATATCCCGACTCCGGCGAACCTTCGATGAGGACCAACAGGAGGATCCGGGATGAATCGCGTGGTGACATGTGTGCTCTCAGCCGTGGTGCTGGCTTCCCTGTTTTCCGGCGGAGCCGCCGGCGCCAAAGGCGGACAGAAGGCGGAAGGTACCGTCTTGCTGCCCGGCCCCGGCCCCAACGGAGAAACCACCGGCGGTTGCTGGACCGGTTGGGCCCGGCGGGCCTGGATCTTCTCGGGGGGAGCCACATCTGGTCCCTTCGGCAGCATGTTCGAGATAGACAAGGCGACGTGGGGCGGCAAGTTCAAGCTCGGCGTGGTTTCCGGTCTCTCCGGCAGCGAAGACCTCGACATCACCTTCTACGCCGACCCTGGGAAAGTCGATCCGAACGACCCGGCCCAGCAAGGCGGGATCGTCGAGACCGGCTCTTACCTCACCCGGGAACCCGGGGGCGAGTCTGGCACCGTCCCCCCGACCTCCACCGTGGCCCTGATCTGCCTCGGCATCGGAACGGGAGCGGAAGCCGAGTGGGCCTACACCGCCAAACCCCCCAAAAAGTTTCCTAACAAGAATTGACCCCCCTATAGGGGACATTCCAAGCGCGGAAATCCTCCTCCGACCATGTTCTTCGGGTGAGTTATTGCCAGGAAACGGGTATGGGTGCGTGGCCAGTTGAGGGACCTACCCACAGGAGGAAACATGGCCGAACTGACCACGCTCGAAGAGAAGATCGGCGAGGTTATCGGACTCGCCATGGCCGCTCAGTCGGCCACCGAGAAGATCATCAAGCTCGAAGACGCGGAGCAGTACAAGGACGTACTCGAGAGGATGAACGCGGAGGCGACCGAGACCGAACAGCGGGGCGTCGCTCTGGTCGAGACGATCGAAGGCAAGAAGACCGCCATCCTCGAGAAGGCTCGGGAGACGAAGTCCAAGGGCGCCGACATGCTCAAGACCTACATCGACGCAGATGCCGATGCTCTCGACGGTTTCGAGTTCCTGACGATGGCGGAAGCCGGGGAGGTCGGGCATTGGAAGGTGCTGAAGACCCTCGCCGAAAAGGCCGGCCGGAACGAGATCATCGAACTCACTGAGTGGGCGCTGCCGATCCAGGAACGCCACTTCCAGGAGGCTCAGCAGAACTCGCTGGAACT
>JBKHYB010000142.1:0-4961 GCA_046565725.1 Actinomycetota bacterium | reverse complement strand
CTCAACACCGAGCCGCTTGCCATCACGATCCGCAGCGACGACATGTCGTACTTGCGCTTGATGTCGTCGTCGAGCGAAACGATGCGTCGGATCATCACCGGGACGAACGATGCGGCGGTGCAGAGATGTGCCTCGATGTCCTTCAGAGACTGCTCTGGGTCGAACTTGGGGGGCAGCACCATCGTCGCTCCCAAAGCGGTAGCGAAGGTGAAGGTAGCCAGCCCGAACGAATGGAAGAGCGGTGCAGGGATGTAGACGCGGTCGTCGCGGCGGTAGGGCACGGTGCCCAGGAGGTTCGCCAGCGCGCCCATGCCGGCCGCCGATGAATCGCGCGCCGCTCCCTTAGGGGTGCCGGTGGTGCCGGATGTCTGGATGATGATCTTGGCCGAGCCGCGGTCCCGCGTCAGTGGGGCGAGCGGGCCGGCGCTGCACCCCTCGGTGAAGCTTTTCCAGGACACGGAATCGGGCAGTGCGTTCGCCTGATCGCCGACCGCCACCAACGGGAGTCCCTCCGGAGCCGCGGCCCCCGCTTGCTCGACGTGTTGGGTGTCGTAGATCAACAGGTCCGGGGCGATGCTGCCCAGGACGGCCTTCAACTCCTTCTTCTTCGCCCAGGTGTTGACGGGACAGGCGATGATCCCGGTGCGCTGCGCCGCGAGGGCCGCGATGGCGGCTTCGCGCCCGTTCCTCAGCAGCAGGGCGACCTTATCCCCGCCCTTCAGCCCTGCCCGGTATAGGGCTCTCGAGAAACGGTTCACCTCGGAGTCGAGTTCCCTCCAGGTGATCGTTCCGTGCTGGTCGACGATCGCCGGCTTCTTGCCGACGGTGATGGCGTTCATCTGGAGCACGATCCCCAGTGACGTCCCACGCCCGACCAGGTAGGGCAGGGCCGTGGCTATCGCGATGGGCGAGAGGGGAGACACCGCCCCGGCGGCGCGGAGCCTCTTGATCGTGCGCGGGTGCGCTGTCTCGACTATCTGGCGGATCCCGTCCATCGCTGATGCCATCGATGTCCCCTTCGGCCGTCGAACCTATCCACGAACCTTAGTGCGTCCAACGACGGCCGGATGCTCAGCCCCAGAGGTCGTCGGGAGGCGCCGGCTTCCCGAAGGCGCAGCGCATCACCTTGGGGAGGTCCTTGGAGGGGAAGGCGGCCGACAGGATGGGCTCGTCGGCTCGATCCTCGTAGCCCTCCGGCAGTTCCGGCTCGGCCCAGTTCTCACCGATGGTGTACGAGTTGAGATAGCGGGCGATCTCCTCGGCCGTCACGCCCGTCTCTTTCATCGTCGCGTGATCGAGGAAGGGGCCGACCGCGGTCGTCTGGGTTATCAGAGAACGCCCGTCGTCGACGTTGAAGTGGTCGTTCACGTCCAGTTGCAGTTGTCCTTGCAGGAGGGGCCACCCTCCGGAATCCTCCGCGGGGACCGTGTTGCCGTGGTCGGAGGAAACGACCACCACGTAGTCCTTCACGTTGTCGTCCAGCCAATCGACGAGATGCCCGAGGGCTTCGTCCTGAGCCTGCAACACATCACCCATCTCTTCCGAGTTGATGTTGTAACGGTGACCGACGATGTCCGTCGGCTTGTAGTTGGTGAAGAAGAGGTCCACGGTCTCGTCGTCACCGTAGCCACCTCGCTCGAGCATCTCGAGGAGTAGGTCCGTCTCGTATCGGACCCAGGCAGGGTTGTCGTGGTCTTCGAGGATGGGGTGGCCCCGCCATTCGCTGTCGGCCTCACCGTCTTCGATGTCGAGTTCCTCGGCCCGTTCCTCGGGGCCCGGACGTCCGACCATGTAACCGGGCAGCGCGTATAGAGAGGTATTGCTCACTATCGACGACGAGATGATGGCGAGTTCGTCGCGATCGCCTCCCGGTGTGGCGGCCCCGTGACCCATCATGCCCATGTGCCACGACTTCCAGGCCAGCATGCCGACCTTAGGAGCGTTGTCGAGAGCGCGATCGATCTCGTCGGCGAAGGTCGTCAGCTTGAGATCGGCCGGGTTCTTGCCGGCGAAGGCGGTTTTCATCGAGCCATCGGGCCGCCGCATCTCTATCGCCGTGACCCCATGGCGCCGCGGGTACGTCCCCGTGCCGAGGCTCGCATGCGTGGCGGGGGTGATCGACGGAGACGACCCCACCGTGGCACGGACGTAGGAGGTTCCCTCCCGCTCGAGCCGGGCGAGGTTGGGCCATCGACCCGACCATCGTTCCAGAACATTGCGCCCGACCCCGTCCCACATCACCGTGACGATCAGACGTGGAGACGCGTCCTCCACCAGAGCTTCGTCGAGCACTCGACCGTCTCGAGCGGGGAGGTCTACGCCGGAGAGTTTCCCGGCGGTTGGGTACACGTCCGTGATGTTGGCGTCGTCTTCGATCTGTCCCGCGGTCCGGATGATGCCGGGCCCGTAGAGAACCAGGGGCACGGTCTGGACGTAATCCCAAGGGCCGGAGTGGCTCGTCGTTCCGAAGGATCCCGAGTAGTTCGGGGGCTGCGGAACGATCGTTATGTCTTCGGAATGGGCAGGGTCGTGGCCTCTCCAGATGCGCAGGAGCTCTCGCTCGGGCAGCGCGCAGGCTCGCTCGATCGGGTCGTTGCTGTCGAAGGTGCGGTCGCCGACTTCGAATCGCTGTGCCGGTGTCCCGCCTTCCGGCTTCAGCACCAGGAAGAGGCTGCCGGCAACGGCAAGGACGGTCGCGATCACGACGAGGCGGCCGAAGGGTGTCAAAGCTCGGAACATCGGTCTGGCAACCTACAGCACCTCGCGGGGGCCGGAGATTAGGCTCGTCGTCCGCTGGATGAGGAGATATCGATGAGTCCCCGACGAGATGTGTCCATGGGTCGCGAGGAGGTGGCCGGGTTCTTGAGCGAGCCACGCACCGGCGTCCTTACGACGCTGGGCGCAGACGGCTGGCCGCACTCGACCGCGATGTGGTTCGTGCCGGAGGCCGAGCGCATCCTGATGTGGACGTACTCCAGGTCCCAGAAGGCGGTGAACCTGCGCCGGGATCCACGCTGCGCGTTCCTGGTCGAGGACGGGATGGCCTACGACCAACTTCGTGGGGTGTTGATCCAAGGCGAGGCTCGGCTGATCGAAGACCATGCGGAGATCCGGGACATCGGTGTCCGTCTGTACGAGCGCTACACGCAGCCGCGGATCGGGGTCGATGTGGCAGACGGACCGATCGTCGAGATCGAGAGACAAGCGCACAAGCGGGTTGGGCTGAGTATCCCGTTGGCGCGGGTAGCCTCTTGGGACCACCGGCGGCTCTAAGAACGCAGAGCCCCCCTACCCGTTGAAGGACCGATGATCGAACTAGTTGCTCCAACGAAGGCCAACTTCGCGTCGTTCCATGTACCTCTGTGGGTCTGGGCGCTGTTCGTCGGCGTCGTCATGTTCCTGCTGCTGCTGGACCTCCTGTTGGTCCACCGTAAGCCCCACGTCATCTCCGTCCGAGAGGCACTCGTCGAGAGCGCGGTCTGGATCTCGCTCGGTCTCGGTTTCTCGATCGTCATGTTCATCTGGCAGGGAAGTCAGGCTGGTGGGGAGTACCTCGCCGGCTACCTGATCGAGAAGAGCCTCTCTGTCGACAACGTCTTCGTGTGGGCGGTGATCTTCACCTACTTCAAGGTTCCGCCTCAGTTCCAGTTCCGCGTTCTCTTCTGGGGCATCTTCGGAGCGCTCGTGCTGAGGGCGATATTCATCTTCGCTGGTGTCGCCCTGATCGAGACTTTCGATTGGATCCTGTACGTGTTCGGAGCGTTCCTGCTGTTCACCGCCTACCGGATCGCTCGTCACGACGAGCAACAGATCGATCCCGAACACAACGTCGTGCTGAAGTGGGCGCGTAAAGCGATCAGATCGACACACGAATACGACGGGCAGAAGATCTTCACCATCCAGAACGGCAAGCGGGTAGCCACTCCGCTCTTCATCGTGCTGATCATGATCGAGTTCACCGACGTCATCTTCGCCGTCGACTCGGTCCCCGCGATCCTTGCGGTCAGCCACGAACCGTTCATCGTTTTCAGCTCGAACGCCTTCGCGATCCTGGGTCTGCGCGCGCTCTACTTCGCCCTGGCAGGCATGGCCGACCGGTTCCAGTACCTCAACGTGGGATTGGGTGTGATCCTTGCCTTCGTCGGGATCAAGATGCTCATCGCCGAGTGGTACCACGTTCCGATCCCGATAAGCCTCGGAGTCATCGGTCTAACCCTGACCGTCGCGATCCTTGCCTCGTTAAGGAAAGAGCGCAAAGAGGAACTGGACCAGGTCGGTTAGTCCCTAGCGATCACCGTGGCGGACGCTTGGGCGAGCGGCTGCACGACGATCTCGTCGATGTTCACGTGTGGGGGCCGCGTGACGGCCCATGCGACGCAGTCGGCGACGTCTTCTGCGGTCAGAGGTTGTAACCCCTCGTAGGGCTTCTTCGCTTTTTCGACGTCGCCATCGAAACGGACCAGCGAGAACTCGGTCTCCACGAAACCGGGAGCTATCTCCGTGATGCGGATCGGCTTACCGACGAGTTCGAAGCGCATCGTTCGTGTAAGCACGCGGACGGCATGCTTCGAAGTGGTGTAACCGCCGCCGCCCGGGTATGCCTCTCTGCCTGCTATCGATCCCATGTTGACGATGTGTCCGGCCCCCGATGCCTCGAGCTTGCCGAGGAGACCCTGGGTCACTCGCAGCAGGCCCATCACGTTGGTCTCCCACATCGTGCGAACCCGGTCCTCCGAGAGTTCCGACACCGGCTCCAACCCCAACGCGAGGCCGGCATTGTTCACGAGGATGTGGCATCCGGGGATCTGGGCGCAGAAGTTGCTCACCGACTCGGCGTCGGTGACGTCGAGGGCGAGCGCTCGGCCCCCACATCTCTCGGCCAGGTCTTCCAGGCGTTCGAGACGGCGGGCGCCGAGGATCACTTGGAAGCCCTCGTGGGCTAACCGCAGGGCGGTGGCCTC
>JBKHYB010000141.1:0-4994 GCA_046565725.1 Actinomycetota bacterium | reverse complement strand
GCCTCAGCAACAGTCGTGGGCCGGGAGCTCCGAGCGATCGCGCCGCCAAGACATAGTCGCTCTCCTTCTGGGCGAGGATCGACCCACGCAGCAACCGAGCGAACAGCGGCACCTGGGTCACGCCGACGGCCATCATGATCTGCACGAGACCGTTGCCGAGCAGGGTGACGAGGCCGATCGCCAACAGGAAGCCCGGGATCGCCAGCATGAGGTCCATCATGCGCATCAGCAAGCCGTCGACCCACCGGCCGATGTAACCCGCGAGGGCACCGACCACGAGCCCGATGGACAACCCCACTCCGACCGAAACGACACCGACGATCAGGGACAACCTCGCTCCGTAAACAACACGAGAGAAGTAATCCCGGCCCTGTTTGTCGAGGCCGAACCAGTGTTCGCTGCTCGGCGGTGAACCAACCGTTCCGAGGGAACCGACCTGTTCGCGCGGCCCGTACTGGGTGATCAACGGGGCGAGCAGCGCCGCCACGACGAAGATGAGGATGAGGACCCCTCCGATGATCGCGCTGGGGTTCCTCTTGAGGCGATCCCACGCGTCGCTCCACAAGCCCGCCGGCTGTTCGACGGATAGCTCGTGCGCTTCTGCTTGAGCGAGGCTCATCGGCGCCCCAGTCGGATGCGAGGGTTCAGGTATGCGTACGAGACATCGACGGCGAGGTTGGTGAGCGATACCAGCAGCGCGAAGAACAGGATGCCGCCCTGAAGGACCGCATAATCCCGGAAACGGATCGCATCCAGCATCCAGGAACCCATCCCCGGCCATGCGAACACGGTCTCGGTCAGCACCGCTCCGGTGAGGAGCAATCCGGTCTGCAGACCGATCACCGTGACCACCGGAAGCATCGCGTTGCGCATCACGTGTCGCCGGTCAACCACGCGGGGATCGAGGCCTTTCGCTCTCGCGGTTCGAACGTAGTCCTCGTTCAACACATCGAGGACCGCGGCTCGCGTGATGCGAGCCACGATCGCCAACGGGATGGTTCCCAGCGCGACCGCAGGTAGAACGAGGTGACGGAGAACGTCTTTGATCGCTTCCCAGTCGCCGGCGATGATCGCATCCAGCAGGTAGAAATTCGTCGGGTGATCGAGCGTGCGGGTGACGTCGATGCGACCTACGGTCGGCAACCACCCCAACTTGATGGCGAAGATGTACTTGAGCAGCAAGGCCAGAAAGAAGATCGGGAAACTGATACCGATCAACGACATGAACAGCGAAGCGTTATCGAGGAAGCCGAGGTACCGCTTCGCCGCGAGGAACCCCAGTGGGATCCCGATGATCACCGCGAACAGCATCGCCCCCAGCGCCAGCTCGACGGTCGCAGGGAACTTCTGTTTGATCTCCTCGATCACCGGCTGTCGGGTGCGGGTGCTGGTGCCCAGATCCCCTTGGGCGAGGTTCTTCATGTAGCGGAGGTACTGCACGTGAACCGGCTCATCGAGCCCCAGTTCGCGTTCGATCTGTTCGATGCTCTGCTCCGTAGCGCGCTCCCCCAGCAGGGCGATGGCCGGTCCGCCGGGCAATGCCCGCACGAAGGCGAACAGCAGTACCGAGACCCCGAGCAGGATCGGGATCATCTGAAGCAGTCTGCGAAGAACGAAACGGAGCATGGAAGAAGCGGCCCCCTTGCGGGGGCCGCTTACATCATCTTCCTAGTTGACCGTGACGATGGAGAACGGCTCTAGCGACACCGGCGAAGGCTTGTAGCCGGAGACGTTCGCCGTGAAGGCAAGGCCGGGCTCGGTGTGCACGTACGGCAGACCCGGCAGGAACTCCATGATCATGCGGTTGGCCTCTTGGTATAGAGCCTCGCGCTCGGCGGGGTCGGTCTCCTGCTCGGCCTCATCGAGGATGTTGAAGATGTCCTCGTTCTCGAAGCCCCAGGCCGGCTGCGGCGTCTGGAAGAACGTGCCGACGAAGTTGTCGGCGTCGCCGAAGTCACCGGTCCAGCCCAACAGGTACATGCCGTAGCGACCGCTGTCGACGTTATCGAGGTAGTCGGGGGTCCACGTCGCGGACTTCTCCTCGATCTCGAACAGGCCGCTCTCTTCGAGGTCCGAGACCATCGCTTCGAAGTTGGCTTGGGGGTCCGGCATGTAAGGACGCTCGACGTCCGTCGGGTAAGCGAAGTCGATCTGGATCGGCGTCTCTATCCCTGCCTCTTCGAGGATCCGGGCAGCCTCGTCCGGGTCGTACGGGTACTCGACGACGTCGTCCGCGTATCCCACGACCTCGGGCGGCATGAACTCCTTGGCCACGACGCCCTGACCGGCATAGAAGGCGTCTACGACCTCCTGGCGGTTGATCGAATGAGCGATCGCTTGGCGCACGGGAAGTTGATCAAGGGGTGCGACAGCCTGGTTGAAGCCCACGTAGCCGACGTTGAAGGCCGGACGGTTCAGCAGTTGCAGTTGGTCGTCGCCGTCTATCGTCTCGTAGTCCTGGGGGTCGACGAGGTCGTAGCCCTGGATATCGCCGGCCTGCAGTGCCTGCAGACGAGCGGCCGGGTCGGCGATGGGACGGAAGATCAGGGTCTCGATGTTGCCCTCGAAGTCGCCCCAGTAGTCGGGGTTACGAACCATGACCAACCGGTCGCCGCGGGTCCAAGACTCGAACATGAACGGACCGGTACCGGTCGGGTGCTCGGTCGCGTAGGTCCCGGTCGGGCTGAAGATGCCGTCGGCATCGACCTTGCCCTCATCCGCTTGATACTCCTCGAGAGCGGTGGGGCTGGCGATCGTGAAAGCGGTCAAGGACAGAGCCGCAAGCACCGAGGCCGCGGGGTTAGTAAGGCTCAGAACGACGGTGGTGTCGTCCAATGCTTCGCATCCGGCGTAGAGGGAAGGCGTCTTGCCGTCGGAGAAGCCCCCGAAGACCGTCTGCCAGTAATAGGACGCCGACGGGTTCTGGAACGAACCCTTGAAGTTGTACCAACGCTCGAAGTTGAAGCAGACCGCATCGGCGTTGAAGTCGGTACCGTCGTGGAACTTCACGCCCTCACGCAAGGTGAAGGTATAGGTCTTGCCGTCTTCCGAGACCTCCCACGACTCTGCGAGACCGGGGACCACCTCGGTGGTACCGGGCTCGAGGGTCACGAGGCCCTCGAACATCTGGTCGATCGCCCTCAGCGATTCGCCGTCGGACACCAGCGCACCGTCGAGGACCACCGGGTCGGCCGAGGTGCCGAACACCATGGTTGCGCCCTCGGCGGCTTCCCCATCTCCACCACCGCCCTCGCCGTCGTCGTCACCTCCACAGGCAGCGACCACCAGCATCAGAGCAACGAGTAGAGCCCACAGTTTCCTGGAACTGTGCATCGAAAAGCCTCCCCCTCTATCCCGATAGACCAGCGGAGTATATGCACTACCTCCGCTACTACTCCAGTAGTACCCTGAAACTTCGTCGTTGGGAAGGTCCGGGCAACCCATCTGCGACGAACGTCGTTTAAGGCATACGCGCTGCTACGCTCGCACGGGGGGATAGAAACCTATGACGTTCGAAAGGGAACACATGGCCGAGGCCAGGTCCGGCAACACGGTGGTAGCGGGCGACTTCTCGGAGTTCCAACGCTCCTTCGAAGCCATCGTCGAGAACATCTCGACCATCGTCCAGGGCAAGGATGACGTCGTGCGGCTTTCACTGGTCGCCCTACTGGCCGAGGGCCACCTCCTCCTCGAAGACGTACCGGGGGTCGGTAAGACCATGTTGGCCAAGTCGATCGCTCGGAGCGTACGCTGCTCGTGGCGGCGCATCCAGTTCACGCCCGACCTGCTGCCCACCGACGTCACCGGTGTATCGATCTGGGATCACAACACCGGAGCCTTCGATTTCAAACACGGTGCGGTGTTCTCGAACATCGTGCTCGGCGACGAGATCAACCGGGCTTCCCCGAAGACGCAGAGCGCTCTGCTGGAGTGCATGGAGGAACGACAGGTCACGGTGGATGGCGTCACACACCATCTCGAGGAACCGTTCATGGTGATCGCCACCCAGAACCCGATCGAGCATGAGGGCACCTACCCCCTGCCGGAGTCTCAGCTCGACCGTTTCATGATGCGGCTGTCGATGGGTTACCCGGGACGAGAGGCCGAACTCGAGGTGCTCGAACGGCACGGGGACCACTCCCCCCTCGAGGACCTGGATCCCGTGGCGGACGCCGAGACGGTCCTGGTGCTGATCAAGGCGGCGCGCGAGGTCCACGTGGCCCCGGCGCTCAAGTCGTACATCGTGGACGTATGCGAAGCGACCCGGGATCATCCCGATGTCTATCTGGGGGCCAGCCCCCGTGCTTCGCTCTATCTGTTGAAGGCGGCGCGTGTGATGGCGGCGACCAGGGGACGGGACTACGTCGTTCCCGAAGACCTGAAGGACATCGCGCTCCCGATCCTGGCCCACCGCATCCTGCTGTCCCCGGAGGCCCAGATGCGTGGAGCCTCGTCGGAAGAGGTACTGATGTCGATCCTCGATCGCATCCCGGTCCCCGGCCCCCAGGCCTAGGCCACCGGCTCGAAGGGGTCAGAGATGCCCACCCCGAGAGGCTGGCTGATCGCAGCGGCGGGGCTCGCGCTGTGGCTCACGAGCAGCGCGCTCGGCGTCGGCGCGCTGAGCCAGCTCGGCTTCGGTCTCCTCGCGCTCGTGATCATCAGCGTGGTGGTCGTCCGCACCGGTAAGCACGACGTGCTCGTGGGCCGTTCGGTCACCCCCGAGCGCGTGCAGGCCGGCCGCGAGGTGAAGGTCACGCTCCACCTCAGGAACTCAGGGCGCGGTGCGGCCCCCCTGTTGCTCTTGGAAGACCACGTTCCGCCCGAGCTTTCGGGACGGGCTCGCTTCGCGATACGGGGTATCGAAGCCCGGGGTGAGCGCACAACGTCGTACACGCTGCGACCCTCCCGCCGCGGCGAGTACGAGCTGGGGCCCTCGGAGATCTCGATCATGGACCCCTTCGGCGTGGCGCGGGTCAACGAGATGGCGGTGGGCA
>JBKHYB010000140.1:0-5019 GCA_046565725.1 Actinomycetota bacterium | reverse complement strand
CCCGAGCTGCACGAGCGAGCGCCGGGGATCGAGCCGCAGCACCGGGATGTTGCGCCGCTGGGCCTCGCTGACGATGGCGCCGGTCGAGGGTCCGTAGGCCAACCGCTCCGCCACGCGGATCACGCCGTCCGCCCCGATCCCGAAGCGACGATCGGACAGGGCGCGCACGATCGAAGGCGTCAAACTCAGCGCCTCATCGGGGTCTGCGAGCATCACGAAGTCGTTGCCGATGCCGTGGTACTTGGCGAATCTCATCCCTGTAAGGGTAGCGTGAGAGTGCGCCGGAAGAAGGAAACCAGTGTGGCTGCCAGGTCGGGGGCCGCGGCTTCGAACCACTCCACGCGAGGGTCCGCTCGGAACCACGAGCTTTGTCTGCGGGCGAAGCGCCGCGTCGCCTGGGCGATTGAACCCTGCAGCTCCTCCACCGAGGCGTCGGGGGCATCGAGGATCTGCCGGTAGCCCAAGGCCTGGCGAGCGGTGCGCGACAGGCCGACACCGAGCCCGCGCGCCTCTTCGATCAAACCGTCCGCGATCATCTCCGCAACGCGGCGATCGATCCGGGCGTAAAGGTCCTCGCGCGGCCTTCGCAGACCTGCGATCGACACCCGGTAGATGCTCTCGTAGCGGTCGAAAGAATCGTTCGTGGAGAACGGCTCGCCGGTGAGCTCGATCACTTCTAGGGCTCTTATCGTGCGGCGGAGGTTACCCGGCTCGATCTTGGCGGCGGCAGCGGGATCGATCTGTTTCAAGCGCTCGTACATCACCTCGGCCCCCACCTCCTCTGACTCCTCTTCGAGAGCCGCCCGCACCTCCGAGCTCCGAGGCGGGAAATCGAGATCATCGATCACGGCACGTAGATAGAGGCCCGAACCCCCCACGAGCAGCGGCAGATTCCCGCGGTTGGAGATCTCTTCGATCGCGGCGCGCGCGAGCGATTGATACTCGGCAGCGGTGACGTCCTCTGACGTGTCCTTCAGATCGATCAGGTGATGTCGAACGCGGGCTTGCTCGTCGGACGATGCTTTGGCGGTGCCGATGTCCATGCCGCGATAGATCTGCATCGAATCGGCGGAGATGATCTCGGCACTTAGAGCTTCGGCAACCTCGAGGGACACCGCGGTCTTGCCGACCGCTGTGGGGCCGACGATCGCAGCGACCCTGATCATGCCGATCCGGTCCATCGCGCCGCGAAGTAGCCGACGCCGAACGGAGCGTCATATGCGAGCAGTTCTGCCGGCCCCCGTACGAGATGTGCAAGGGCGATGAGAGGTCCGGCACCACAACAACCGGCCTCCTCCCACTCGGCGGCTCCGATCCCCGAGAGTTGCTCCACGCCGGAAAGGAACGCGGCGTGCAACCTGCGTTCGAGCTCTATGCCTTCGGGCCGTTCCGTCAACGGCGCTCTCGGGCTTAGGGCGGCGGAACCGTGCGCGCTCGCCACGTAGGCGACCTTTCTGCCCTCGAACGCGAGCTTCAACGCCTCCGCCAACGATGCACCCGCTTCGATAGCCGTCGACGCGCTGCGTTCATCCTGGCCCGTCCATTCTTCGAGACAACAGGCTACGACCTCGGTTCCGTCGGGGATCGCTGCGAGCGCCACCGGAACGACGATCCCGTGGTCCGCCGGGTCGGTGATGAGGGGACGGCTCCAAGCGCTAGCCAGCACCTCGGACGACGGCGACACCTCTCGCCGCGTCGCGACATCGGGAAGGCCGTGCCCTGCCAGGTCACCGGACGCCGAGGCGTACACGCCGGTCGTCGAACCGTGAGGCGAGCAGATGACGACCAGGTCGGGCGGGTCCTGCACGAGCACCCTCAAGGCGGCGCCCAGGTGGAGCGACGGTCGTTCGGCCGGACTAGCGGCAACCAACACCGGGGCGTGCGGAACGATGTAGCCGGTTACCAAGTCCTTAGCAGGAGCAGCCGGAGCCGCCGGCGGCCGTAACCAGCGGTAACGACAGCGTGCGGCGTTCGGTTCCCGGTCGCGCCCCGACGATCTTTCCCTCCAGATGGTGGGGATGGGCACTGGTGACCTCGACCGTCCGGAACGAGCCCGGCTGGGCCTGATCCGACGGGAAATGGATCAGCTTGTTCGTTCGGGTCCGACCGGTCAGGCGCTGATCGTCCTTCTTAGAGACGCCTTCGACCACGACCTCGTAGGTCTTGCCGACCATGTCGAGGTTGTGCTGGAACGAGATCTCTTCCTGCAGCGCGACCAGCCTGTCGAAACGCTCCTGCACGATCTCCTTGGGCAGTTGGTCGGGCAAGGAAGCGGCCTCGGTCATCGGGCGCGGGGAGTACTGGAACATGAAGGCCGAGTCGTACCGGACCTGCTCGACGAGGTCGAGCGTGTCCTGGAAATCCTCTTCGGTCTCTCCCGGGAAGCCAACGATGATGTCGGTGGTGATTGCGATGTCGGGTATCGCCCGGCGGATCATCTCGACCTTGGAGATGTAACTCTCCTTCGTGTAAGCCCGCTTCATCGCTTTGAGGACCCGAGACGAACCCGATTGCACGGGCAGGTGGATGTGTTCGCACACCACTCCCGCTCCTGCCATCGCTTCCACCGTGTCCTCGCGGAAGTCCTTCGGGTGAGGGCTCGTGAAACGTACCCGCTCGAGACCGTCGACCTCGTCCAACGCCCACAGCAGTTTGCTGAACATCGGGGTGCCGTCCAGATCGCGGCCGTAGGAGTTCACGTTCTGTCCGAGGAGCGTGACTTCGAAGACACCATCGGCCACGAGCGACTGAACCTCGTCGACGATCTCGCCCATCCGTCGGGACACCTCCTTGCCGCGCACTGCCGGCACGATGCAGAACGTGCACGAGTTGTTGCATCCGATCGAGATCGACACCCACGCATGCCACCACGACTCACGACGGGAAGGCAGCGCCGAAGGGAAGACCTCGGTCTGCTCGAGGATCTCGAACGATGGGCCCTCTTCGGCCTGCCGGAGCAGAGTTGGGAGACTGGCGAGGTTATGCGTGCCCAACACGACATCAACGTAGGGCGCCTTCTGCTGGATCAGATGCTTGTCCTTCTGGGCCAGGCAGCCACCGACGACGATGCGTTTGGAGGGGTCGGCGTCTTTGAGCGGCTTGATGTGCCCGAGGTTGCCGTAGAGCCGGTTGTCGGCGTTCTCTCGGATGCAGCAGGTGTTGAAGACCACCACGGTCGCTTCTTCGGCGGACTCGGCCCGGGCGTAACCATCGGCTTCGAGCATCCCTGCCATGCGCTCGGAGTCGTGCTCGTTCATCTGGCACCCGAAAGTGCGTATGAAGTAGGTGCCTTTGGTATCGCTCATCCGGCCCCCAAGGTTATCGGCGGGAACCCGGGTGGGGGATCACACACGTAGCGTGGTGACATCCCACCCGGGATCTACTACTTGGCGTAGGCCGAGGATCGGACCTCTCGGATCGTCATGATCCGGATCTGGCCCGGGTACTGGAGCTCCTCTTCGATCTTCTTTGCGATGTCGCGGGCGATGATCTCGGCCTGGATGTCGTCGACGTCCTGGGGCTTCACCATCACGCGGACCTCCCGGCCCGCCTGCATCGCATAGACCTTCTCGACGCCCTTGAACTCCATGGCTATCGCTTCGAGGCGCTCGAGTCGCTTGATGTAAGCCTCGACGGTCTCACGCCGTGCCCCCGGGCGGGCGCCGGAGATGGCGTCGGCCGTCTGGGTGAGGACGGCTTCGATCGTGCGCTGCTCGACCTCGCCGTGGTGAGCCTCGATCGCATGGCACACCTCGGGCTTCTCTTTCAGACGTCGCGCGATCTCGGCACCGATCAGGGCGTGTGAACCCTCGACCTCGTGCGTGACCGCCTTACCGATGTCGTGAAGGAGGGTGCAGCGCTTGGCGAGCATCACGTCGGTGTCCAGCTCGGACGCCAGCATGCCGGCGATGGCCGCGGCCTCGACCGAGTGCTTGAGCACGTTCTGCCCGTACGAGGTGCGGAACTTCAGCCGTCCGAGGACCCGGATCAGCTCGGGGTGCATGTCGGTGATCCCGGTCTCCATCACGGCCCACTCGCCGGACTCGCGTATCTCCCGCTCGACCTCGGCCTTCGACTTCTCGTGGATCTCTTCGATCCGAGCCGGCTGGATGCGGCCATCGCCGATCAGCCTCTCGAGGGTCAGCCGAGCCATCTCGCGCCGGATCGGGTCGAAGCACGACAGCACCACGGCCTCGGGGGTGTCGTCCACGATGAGGTTGGTTCCGGTGGCGGCCTCGAAGGCTCGGATGTTCCGTCCTTCACGGCCGATGATCCGACCCTTCATGTCCTCGTTGGGAAGCGTCACGGTCGTGACCGTCGACTCGGTCGTTAGCTCCGATGCGACCCGCTGCATGGCGAGCGAGATGATCTTGCGGGCCCTGCGGTCACCCTCTTCGCGGGCTTGGGCCTCGATGTCCCGCACGATGACCATGGCGTCCCGCTTGGCCTCTTCCTGGATCTCTTCGATCAGGGCCTGTCGGGCATCCTGACTCGTCATCCCGGCGACCCGCTCGAGCTCGCTCCTGGCACGGCCGGCCAGCTCTTCCAGCTCCTGTCGGGCCCGCTGGAGTTCGGTTTCCTTGCCCTCGATCGTCTGTTCCTTGCGATCGAGTGAATCGGCTCGGGAATCGAGGGCCGCCTCACGCTGCGCGATCCGGTCCTCTTTCTTGTCGATCTCCGCGGCTCTGCGCTTCAGATCGTTCTCCGCCTCGCTGCGCATGCGGAAGATCTCGTCCTTGGCCTCGAGCAGAGCCTCTTTCTTGCGAGCCTCCGCCTGGCGCTCCGCGTCTTCGAGGAGCGTCCTAGACCGAACCTCGGCGGAGGTCGCTTCCTTCTCCGCCTGGTTCTTCCGAACGACGTATCCGATACCTGCGCCCGCGAGGAGGCCGAGCACGAGACCGATAACGATCTCCATCGCTCGCTCCTTTCGCGTCGTTGCTCCCCCCAAGGGTCGAGCGCGGCGCTTCACCGTGCCGACCCCGGCACGAGCGAGGGAAAGAGATGTTGGTATCCGGCCCC
>JBKHYB010000139.1:0-5066 GCA_046565725.1 Actinomycetota bacterium | reverse complement strand
ACCGGAGCTCTGGTCCTCGCCGATGCAGGCCTACTGAAGAACAGGCCCGCGACCACCTACTGGGGGGCCACCGATCTACTCAAGAGCATCGATGGCACGATCGACGTCAGGTATGAGGACCGATTCGTCGACGATGGCGACATCGTCACCGCAGCGGGCGTGAGCGCAGGTATCGATATGGCTCTGTACCTCGTCAAACGGCTGCACTCGGTCGAGCGAGCCCGAGAGGTCCGCCGAGAGATCCAGTACGACCCGGAACCCCCCGTCTAGCGCCGGGTCCGCCGGATCCGTCCCCGGGCCTTGTAAGCGGAGGGAAGGTTGGTCAGACTCATCTCGCGGAAAGAGAGGGGCGCGGATGACGTCGTGTACCGCTTGTGGGACCTCTAATCGGGACGGGATTCGGTTCTGCACCAGTTGCGGAGCTTCCCTCGTCATGCCCTGTGCATCTTGTGGGTCGCCGCTCGAACCGCAGGATCGCTTCTGTGGGGCATGCGGCACCCCGGTTTCCCAGGCCCCTCCATCCGTTGCGGTTGAGACTTCGGGCACCGAGCGGCGCGTGGTCTCGGTTCTCTTCGTCGATCTCGTCGGATGGACCGCTTTCTCCGAGCGCAAAGACCCAGAAGAGGCGCGCGCGGTACTGAGCGGATACTTCGAGATGTGTAGCGAGGTGGTAGCCCGCTACGGTGGAGTCGTCGAGAAGTTCATAGGCGATGCGGTCATGGCGATGTGGGGTGCTCCGGTCGCGAAAGAAGACGACGCGGAACGTGCGGTCCGCGCCGCGCTCGAGATCGTCTCGGCGGTGTCGAGTCTTGCAGACGGCAGCCTTACCGCCCGTGCCGGCGTTCATACCGGTGAGGCATCGGTCGCATTGCAGGCCCAGGGGCAGGGCATGGTCGCCGGAGACAGCGTGAACACCGCGTCCCGCCTCCAAGCGATCGCGGAGCCCGGGGTGGTCCTGGTCGACGAGACCACCCGGGGTGTGACGCACCTAGCGATCTTCTACGAGCCTGCCGGTGAGGTCGCGTTGAAAGGCAAGGATCAAGGGGTCGTCGCCTGGAAAGCCGCGAGGGTCATCGGCTCGGTGGGGGGTCGCAAGGCGGACCCACTTGAGCCTCCCTTCACCGGCCGCGAAGAGGAACTTCGGATCATGAAGGACCTCTTGCACGCGGTTGGAAGAGAACGACGACCGCGTTCGATCTCGATCGTCGGCATCGCGGGGATCGGGAAATCAAGACTGGTCTGGGAGCTCTACAAGTACGTCGACGGCTTGGTCGAGACCGTTCTGTGGCACGAAGGGCGATCGCCGGCTTACGGGGACGGGATCGCGTTCTGGTCCCTGGCCGAGATGGTTCGCATGCGTGCCGGGATCGCGGAGGCTGATGACCCAGAAACAGCGAGGGAGAAGCTTCAAACGTGTGTGGGCGAGTACGTACGAGATCCAGACGAGGCGTCTTGGGTTAGCGGGTCGCTCCTTCATCTCTTGGGCATCGAAATCAGGATGGATGAGCGCGGCGAGCAGCTCTTCGCTGCGTGGAGGACCTTCTTCGAGCGGGTGGCAGAGAGAGATACGACCGTGCTCGTTTTCGAGGATCTGCATTGGGCCGATCAGGGATTGCTCGACTTCATCGACCACCTCGTAACTTGGTCCAAGAACAGTCCGATCCTTGTGCTCACTTTGGCACGCCCGGAACTGTACGACCGTCGGCCCGACTGGGGCGCGGGACAACGGAACTTCTTGAGCGTTCATCTAGATCCACTGAGGGACGACGAGATCGCGCTGTTGTTGAAGGGCGTGGTGCCCGACCTCCCCATCTCCGTCGTTGAGCAGGTTGTTCAGCGTTCGGAAGGCGTACCGCTGTACGCGGTTGAGATGGTCCGGATGTTGCTGGGGAGCGATCAGATCGTCCAGAAAGACGGATCGCTTCGTGTCATCGGGGATATCGACCGCGTTGACATCCCCGACTCGCTCCACTCCTTGATAGCGGCACGGCTCGATGCTCTGCCGCCAGACGCTCGGGCTGCAGTGCTGGACGCATCCGTCCTAGGAAAGAGTTTCACCCTGGAGGCAGTTACGGCAGTGTCCGATCTTGACGCTGATCGGGTGCGGTCGTATCTCGATGATCTGGTTCGGCGCGAGGTCCTACAACTCGAGCAAGATCCCAGATCTCCTGAGCGTGGCCAGTACGCGTTCCTTCAGAGCCTCATCAGAGAAGTCGCTTACCAGGTCCTTTCTCGAGCGGACCGTCGCGAGAGGCACATCCGAGCAGCACGCTACTTCGAAGGGTTCGAGAGCCCGGAGGTTGCCGAGGTGGTGGCCACGCACTGGCTCGAGGCCTACTCCTTGGCCGGCGACTCAGAGTTGGCGAGGGACATCGCCGATAAGGCCAGGCCGACGCTCATCGAGGCAGCCGAGCGAGCCGCATCCCTGGGCTCGACCCGTCAAGCTCTCACTCTCTATGAGAAGGCCGCCTCGATCACTCCCGATGCCGAGCTGCGCGGGGAGCTGCTGATTCACGCGGGTAACGCCGCATCCAATGGAGCGCACCCGGAGAAGGCGATCGAGCATCTGAGCACCGCTATCGAGCTGCTTGCCGGGTCCCCTTCGAAGCAGAATTGGGCGCGCACATCCTTGGGTACGGCCTACTTCCACACCGGCGCACTTGATGCAGCGCAGGAACTTCTGAGGGCCGTAGCCGAAGGCGATGCGGATCCACGAGAGGACCCGACACTCCCGACCCTGTATGGGAACCTCGGGAGGATCTGTCTCTTCAAAGGCGACCTCGCCGGAGCCAAACGCTGGTGCGAGGAGGCCCTCGAGTGGGGGGAGCGCCATGACGATATCCGGGTCATCGCCGATGCTCTGATCAGCCAAGGTGTCATCGCGATCTCGCTCGGACGGATAAGGGAAGCGTTAGTGATCCTGCGAGGGTGTCGCGATCTCGCCGTGAGGAACGGTTTGGTTGGAGAGCAGGCGCGAGCGTCGATCAACATCTCCTCGGCAGAGTCTGAGGTCCATCCCAGTCTGGTCAAGGAAACGTGCGCCACGAACCTGGAGTTCTGCCATCGGTATGGGTTGCGGATTGGTGAGCTCTACCTTGGAACGAATGCTCTTGAGGTCCTCTGTCATACGGCCGAATGGGACCTCTGCGATTCGATCCTCGAGCGACTGGCTCCACAGGAATTGGATGGAACGGCACGGGCGTTCTTCGCGCCGTACCTAGCGCAACTGCTCGCTTATCGCGGTGATGTCGAGGGGGCCGCGCGCGAGATCGAACTCGCTCGGGTTGAGCGCGATAGGTCGTCGTCCCTTCAAGACCATGTCACGTTCGAAACCGCTCGCCTCATAACGGCTTTGGTTTCCGGAGAGTGGAAGGGAGAGGCGCCACCGCCTGATGTGTCCTTGCTCGACAGATGGGTCGTTTCCGAGTGTTACTCGCTGGGAGCGCGGATGGCTCTTTGGCAGAAAGATCTCGAGACCTGCCGCACCATCGTCGAGCGATATGACGCTCGAGGCCCGCGAGGTGACTGGGCAGAGGCCCGAAGGGTGACCATGAGAGCAGGTCTTGCGGCCCTCGAAGGAGACAGGGAGGGTTCTGCCAACCTCTACAAGCAAGCCCTTGATCTTTGGGATGAGTTGGACATCCCCGTCGATCGAGCTTTCTGTGTGATGGACCGTGTCATGGCCCTCGGTGCCGACGACCCTGAGTTCCGGAGCGCCGCCTCCGCTGCAGCGGACGACTTCAGAGGCTGGGGGAACCAGAAGATGGCCTCTCAGATCGCAGAGCTTCTCGCCTGATCCCTCCCTCAGAAGGTGTCGGCCTTCCGACATCCATCCTGTCGGTTCTCCGATAGAGGTTTCCGTTCGTAGGTAGGAGAGTCGTTCCATCCCATGAGGAGGAACGATGGACGGCTTCGAAACGGTAACCGGATATCTACGGAGTTTGGAGTCGACGGCCCGCGCTCGCCGTTACATGGACCGCGAGCGTGACCTGATCCGACGGTCGCATGTCCGAAGTGTCGCAAAGGCGACACCTCTGGTGTCGTCCGATGGACTGCAACGGATCTCAAAGGCGACCAGCATGGATCTAGAAGCTGTAGTTCAACAGCGTTCCGGGAAGGAGAAAGAGATGAGGGGCGATTTCTTGATGACAGAGGTGAAGGCCCGCCAGGCCGACCTGCTCCGTGAGGCTGAGGAGTACCGCAGGTTTGCCAAGTCGAAGAGGGACGAGGACGAAGAGTTCGTGCCCATCGGCAGGACGAAGGCTTACTTCTACCGCAAGGCACTCTCCGCCGCCGCCATCGCTCTGGTGCTGAGCATCGTCGCCACCGGCGCAGGCATCTGATGACCGGCTGGGATCGACCGAGTTAGTTAGAGGAAAGGCCCCCGAGGGGGCCTTTCTTACTAAGAGATCGCTACCGTTCGGGTTTCGTCCAAGAGTTTGTGAAGCGCAGGGTTGTCGACACTCGTGGCAAGGACAGACGCTTCGGCAAGCGCTCCTTCGTTGCCGGCCGCATAGCGGTACAACAACGCTCGACAGAGCATCTCTCTCATCCCTGCACGAGCGGCGATCTCTTCCAGTTCGTCCGTCCAGCGTGGAGCGTCGTCGTCTCCCATCTGGGTGGAGAAGTTCGCCAGAGCATCGAGTGAGTAGGCGAGGGTCCACTCACAATCGGGCGCCTCGATCATCCGTGCGCGAGCCCTGTTGAGCCATCGGAAGGCATCGTCGGGTTCGTTCCTGGCTGCCGCCAACAGACCCATAGCGCGGCACGCGAAGGATTCGAAGCTCGAGTCGTTCAGCTGCACTGCAGCCGCCACGGAGTGGTCAAGAAGATCCTTCGCTTCATCGAGGTTCCCTTCGAGCACCTCCAGTTCTCCAAGGAACGCTTCTGGCAGTGGGGTCGTCCAAGTGAAACCTTGGGTGCGACCTATCTCGATCGCTCTTTCCAGAACCTCTCGGGCCGGTTGGAGCGATCGCATCAACAACAGCGTCCGCCCCAGAGAAGCAAGGCAGAAGGATCGCCGAGCGGGGTCGTCCAAGACTTCGGATAGTTGAACGGAGCGCTCC
>JBKHYB010000138.1:0-5136 GCA_046565725.1 Actinomycetota bacterium | reverse complement strand
CAGGAACAGCGGCACCACCACCACAACGCTGCCGACGAGCCGATCGGACGCCCCCACCACCGCGCCTCTGGCATCCCCCAGCTCCCGCAGGGTGGCGGGCTGGACCCTCTTGTCGAGAAGGACGTCGAGTCGGTCACGTTCCGCAAGCATCCCTTCGGTAGCGTCCACCAGCAGGTCTTGCTGAACGAGTACCCGGCGGGAGGCGCGCCCTATCTCCCTCGACTCGTCCATCAGCGCGCGTGCCACTGCCCCGTCCAGGTCGTCACCGAGCGCCTGCACCGCGCCCTGCAAGAACCGGGACGCCCGGCCGACGTCCGAGCCGGAACCGGGTGAAGAGGACCGGCTAACTTCGTCAACGATCGCCACGACGGCCCTGGCTGCGTCACGGACGACCTCCCTTGGACGTTCGGACGCGGCACCCGGCCCAACCCCAGAGAGGTCTTTCAGATGGGTGATGAGATCGGCGGCGGCGTCCCGTACCTCGCGCGCGACGTCGGCCTTCTCCCGAGCGTGGCGGATGGCGTCACCCGACCGGCTCGAGAGTCGTTCCGTGGTCTGCTGCACCGCGGCGCCGAACCGTTGGTCGAGCAGTTCGAGCTGTGCAGCCCAATGGGCGAGGTCCCGCTCACCTTCGAGGGCTTGATCGAAGCTGCCCTCCGAACCACTCTGAAGGAACGCCAGGGTGGCCAGGGCCAGACCGTTGGAGTTCACCTCGATCTCGAACGCAGCATCGATGCGTGGGCCCAACTCGGATGAGATGAGCCTCATGCGATCGTTCACTTCGCCCGTCTCCACGTAAAGCAGGGCGAAGATCGCCAGTACGGACGCCAGCAGCGCTCCGATGCCGGCGCTTATCTTTGTGCGCATCGCTCTCCAAGCCCGCCTCTGTCCATAAGTATCTGTACGAAGGTTGAAGGCAGGTAGTTACGAACGGCTCCCTTTTCCCTACGTAGTCTCGGAAGCGGAGGGGTTGGGCGAGGGCGATTCGAGAGGCCCGATATCGGGTGCTACCGACCTCTCGATGACGAAATCGCTGCCCAGGCCCGTGAAGGTGATGTAGTCGTAAGCCACGAGCCTGCCCGCACGTAGATAGAGGATCTGCGCTTCGTAGGCCATGTCGGCCTCCAAGGTGAAGGACTTGAAGCCGCTCGCTCCCGTGGTGCCTACGCCGAGGAAGAGGGTTCCCTCATCGTCGTCGGTCTGTCGCTCGTGGTAATGGCCCGAAAGCACGAGAGGCGTCAAACCGGACGATAGATCGGCCAGCCGCTTGTCGTGCACGACGAGGATGTCCGGCTGGGTTTCACGCACCCGCGCCGCCACCTTCACTGCTTCGGCCAGCCTGACCGAGGCGGCCTCTGCGGGCGGCAGGAGATCCCAGTTGGTGTAGGTCGGATCTCTGAATCCCAAGATCGAGACCCCTTCTATCTCGGTGACGGTTCCATCCAGGATGCGGACGTTGTCGTGTACGGACATCGCATCGACCACGCGATCCGAATCGTGATTGCCCGGCGCGAAGAGATAAGAAACATCGAAGTCGTCGACGAGGTCTGCGATCCGCGCCTCGATCGCCACACCGAAGTTCGTAAGGTCACCGCTGTCCAAAACGGCGTCGACCTCGAACCTGCGTGCCAACTGTCGGGCGATCTGCAGACCGATCGGGTTCGAGTGGATGTCACTGATGTGCAGGATGGCTACCGAGTCACTACGAGGATCGACATCGGGCTCTGCGAGCAGGGCCATCAGTCTGGTCAAACGATCGGCAGCCGTCTCGAAGCGGGTCCGGACCTGCGGTATCGAGATGTCGCCTTCCTCCAAAGCGTCGATGACCACCGGTGCTCTGGTGAGCGCTCCGGTGAAGCGAGGTTCCTGGAAGGCATCGACGGAGTAACCCGCAGCCGCTACCCAGACGAGCGCGGTCATCGCTACCGCTCCCCCCGAGGCGCCAGCGAGGATCGAGCGGGCCGTCCGGCGAGGCAACAGTGCCAGCACGATCGCACCTATGGCCGCTCCGCCGATCAGGAGGCGCCAGGCCAGGGAGCGCGCGAGAACGTCGAGGTCTCTCTCGACCTCTGATGTCAGGTCCGCGCGCCCGCCTTCCAGGCGGTCTGCGAGTGCCGGGATGTCCACCGTCTGAAGCGAGATGTCCAGAGAGAGGGGGCCGGGATGCGTTTCGGCTTCGACCGACCCGAGCGGAGGGATGTGGAGGTTCGTGCGACCCAGTCCGAGGTCGGCGCGCCCGGTGAGTACGGCCGGACCGACCTCCGACCTGACCGAGGGGATCAGCTCGATCAGAGCCAGGCTGGAGGCGGCACCGACCAACGCGGCCAACCCGATCCCCGCAAGAAGACGACGGACCTCGGTGCTTCGCTCCACCGGTCTCCTTCCGCTAGCCCTACTCGGATAGTGTGCCGCCATGTCCTCAGTAGAACTGACCATCGCGGGTCCGAGGGCCGACATACGCCTTAACCGTCCAGACGTGCTCAACGCCATGGACTTCGAGGTGTTCGACGGACTGGCCGCCGCCGCGGCCTCCATATCCGCCGAAGCCGACAAGGTAAGGGTAGTGGTGGTGTTGGGTGAGGGCCGTGCTTTCTGCTCCGGCATCGACGTGACCGCCCTGGGTCCGATCGGAGAAGGGCTCGAGCCCACCATCAGACGAGCCCAGGCAGGTTTCCGCGCTATCGCCGCGCTGCCGATGCCGACGCTTGCCGCCGTTCACCGTTATGCGTTCGGGGCAGGACTACAGCTGGCATTAGCCTGCGACCTCCGGATCTTGGCCCACGGGACCCAGGTTGGGCTCCTAGAGGCCAACTACGGTCTGATCCCCGACCTGATCGGCTCCACGAGGCTTCCCCAACTGGTCGGACCTGCCCGCGCGAAGAGGATGATCTGGCTGGCAGAGAAGATCGGGGCGGACGAGGCCGAACGGATCGGGCTCGCCGAGTGGGTCGTCCCCGACGATGAACTGGAGTCGGCCGCTGCCGAACTGGCAGGAAGGCTGGCCGAAGCTCCGTTCACCCCCGTCCGTGAGGCCAAGCGTCTGATCGACGCCTCTTCTGCCCTGTCGGTGGAGCAGGGCATGGATGCCGAGATGGCCGCACAGATCGCGTGCATGACCGCTGGGGACTTTGGCGAGAACCTTTCGAAGGGGCTTCAGCGCTTAGGCAAGGGTCACTGAAGCGTTACAGTTCCACCTGCCATGAACCTGGAACACAAGCTGGCCGGAGGCTTCAAAGCAGCCTTCGAGGCCCGGCAGATGCTCGCCGGGCTCGCCTCCCATGTCCCGGATGACCTCCTCCACACCACGACGATGCTCGTTAACGAGCTGGTCACGAACGCGGTGAGGCACGGCATGATCGGACGGGGCGAGGAAGTGACACTGGCCGTGGACATCTCCGGTTCCCGGATGCGTATCGAGGTGAGGAACCCGGGGTCGGCGTCGGAGGTCAAGATGCGTGACCCTTCGCTCGATGAAGGGTCAGGATGGGGCCTGCAGATCGTCGAAACCCTCTCCGATCGGTGGGGATTCGAGCAGGACGGCGGAACCACTGTGTGGTTCGAGCTCGATCTCAACGGCGAAACCGGCGGATAGAGAGAAGGGCGGCAAGCTTGCCGCCCCTTCCCTTATCAGGTCTGAGATCGGATCACAGGTCGAGGCACTCGAGCAGCTGCTCGTGCCTCTCGATGACGCACTCGGCTTCCTTAGCGTCGGTTGCGTCGTTGTGGACACCGATGAAGCGGACCGCATGCATCCCCACCTCGTGAGCCCCGGCGATATCGGTCCTCTTCAGGTCACCGACGTGCACCGCCTCCGGGGGCCTAACCCCCAACTCGGCGAGGGCTTTGGCGAAGATCTCGTGTCCCGGTTTCGGAACGCCTACCTCGTCGGAGAAACACATGACGTCGATGTACTGAGACAGGCCCGTGTCGTCCAGCAACTTCCGAACGACCCTTCCTGTTGAGAACCCCGTATCGCAGATCAGACCGATGCGGACGTTCTTGGATCTGAGGGTGGCCAGCGTCTCGGCCGCGCCCTCCACCGCATCAACGCCTCCCTCGAGCGACGCCTCTTCGAACTCTTTCGTCAAGGCGTTGATCTGGTCGTCGTCGAAGACTCCCCTGGCTTCCAGGCAGTAGGCAGCCATGCGTCCCGGACCGAAGGTCTCGACCTGCTTCCAAGCCTCGTCGTGCTTGGCCCACGCCTCTTCGAGCAGGTCCTTGGCCTCGTCCTCAGACAGGTCCAGGAAACGACGAAGGGCGCTCGTGCGAATGGCCTGAGCGCCCTCCCAGTCATGGTCCCTAAGCAGTGTGCCCCAGCAATCGTAGGTCACCGCCTGGATGCCATCGAAGCTTCTCATATGCGGCACCACCCCTTTCGGATGCAGTCGAACCGCTTACCCGGTTGTCGGACCTCAACCTACACCGCGCTTGCGACGGAATTCCACGGGTCTTACGGCCCTACCCGGGAAGGCCTTCTGGCTTGCCCTGCTTGTCCGGGTTGTCCTGAGATCAGGGTCCGTAGGGGTTGTCCCGGCGGTCCCAATCCAGATCGCAGACCGGCAACAGGTCCACGCCGGTGGCCTGTCCAAGAGCGAACGACAGCGCGCCTTCGATGCCCTCGTTCGAGAACTCGCAGGCCACGAATCGGCTCCCGTCCGCGGACCACTGCTGGAAGAAGACATCGGGATCGGTGGAATGGATCGCAACCGATCCGGCCAGGTCCACGGTGGAGATCCGGTTATAGATCGGACGGAAGTTGTCTTCGTTGTACGCGTAGTCCTCGAAGGCTATCGTCGTGCCTTCCGGGGAGAAGGGGAACAGCGAGAGAGAGCTCTCACGGTTCCCGGAATCGGAATCCGTCACGAGGACGCGGTCATCAGAACCGTCTTCGTTCACGACATGGATCTCGTCTGCGGCCCCCACCTCTGAGCAACAGGTCGAGTAGGCGATCATCGACCCGTCCGGCGACCATTGCGCGTTGCCGACCGAAGCCCCCGGTGGCGATAGCTCGACCAGAGACGATCCGTCGGCCCCCACCCGATACACGGGATACCGGGAACCTCCCGGCACCTGCACGAAAGCGAAGAAGATCAGGTCGTCTTCGGCCGGCGAGAAAGCGGGACCCGATGCATCGAG
>JBKHYB010000137.1:3248-5186 GCA_046565725.1 Actinomycetota bacterium | reverse complement strand
GGCACGCCGCTGGAAGACCGGCCGCTGGTTCCGGCGCTGGAGGCGATCAAGTGGATAGCGCTTTTCCGTTTGGGTCTGCCGGAGGTGATCCTGCGCTACGCCGGGGGCCGCGAGGTGACGCTGAGGGAGCTACAGGTGATGGGCATGACCTCAGGGATCAACGCCTTGATCGTCGGCAACTACCTGACCACGCTCGGCAGACAGCCCCAGGAAGACCTCCAGATGCTTAACGACCTGAGGATGCCCATCGGGGTTCTGTCCAAGGTTCTATGAGCCACTGCATGTGGTGCGGCCGCCTCAGCGATGAGTGCGACGGCACGTGTCGCCGTGAGCTCGACCCCCCTCGCTTCTGTCCCGAGTGCGGCAAGAAGCTGATCGCTCAGGTGACGCCGACGGGGTACTCGGGACGATGCAAGACGCACGGGACCTTCGGCTTATCCGGCCCTTCGTCTCTCGGCTAGAACGGCCCCCGTTGTTCGGTCCGGGCGCGGGCGTGAACTGCTATCGAACATCTACGTAGTTCCGGAAAAGCGGGTGTCAGAAACACGAGCTTCCCGTAGCGTGGGGGAACCCGATACCGAGTCTCAATTCTTTCCGGGAGGCACCGCCAAGATGCTCGAACGTCTCGCGAGTTGGAGCTACCGCCGACGCAAGCGGATGCTCCTGATGTGGATCGCCGCGCTCGTCGGCTTCATCTACCTGCAAGGGGTCGCCGGAGGTGACTACAGCCAGGACTTCTCGCTGCCGGGTACGGATTCCCAGGCGGCGTTCGATCTGCTGGAAGAGAAGTTCCCGGAAGCAGCAGGTGACACCGCTCAGATCGTCTACAAGGCGGATCAGGGCGTCGACGATCCCGAGGTCGTAGCAGCGATCGAAGGTCTCCTCGCGGAGATCCACGCCGAGGTCGACTACGTCGTGGCGGTGATCTCTCCCTATTCGGAGCAAGGCGCGGGCCAGATCTCACCCGACGGAAAGATCGCCTTCGCCACCATCAACTTCGAAGCGCTTGGCGGAGAAGCGCTGCCGATCGAGATCGGACAAGAGATCAAAGACCTCGCCGCCGAGGTCGACGTCGCAGGTCTGCGGATCGAACCGGGCGGCAACGTGATCCAGTTCTCCGAGTTCGAGGAACCGGGCGGCGCCGAGGGCATCGGCATCCTGTTCGCGATGATCATCCTGTTGATCACATTCGGCTCGGTCCTCGCGATGGGACTTCCGATCGGTACCGCTCTCTTCGGTATCGGGATCGGTCTCTCACTGGTGATGCTGTCGGCCAACTTCTTAACGGTGGCCGACTTCACACCTCAGATCACCTCGATGATCGGTATCGGTGTCGGCATCGACTACGCGCTCTTCATCGTCACGAGGTACCGCCAGCAACTACACCACGGCCTCGACCCTCGTCAGGCGACGATCGTTGCCATCACCACATCCGGAAAAGCCGTCCTGTTCGCCGGCACCACCGTGGTCATCTCGCTACTCGGCATCCTTCTTATGGGCTCCGCGTTCGTCGAGGGGCTCGCCATCGGAAGCGCGGCCGCGGTCGCGGTCACGATGTTGGCGTCCGTGACGCTGCTTCCGGCGATGCTGGGGTTCGTCGGTCGCAACGTCGACCGCTGGCGTCTGCCGTGGTTCCACCAGGACGAGACCAAGTTCGAGGAAACCCTCGCCTACCGCTGGAGCCGCGTCATCCAGAGACGTCCGTGGCCTGCAGCGATCGCAGGTCTGGTGGTGCTGGTGGTCCTGTCGATCCCGGTGTTCTCGATCCGGCTCGGCTTCGCCGACGCCAGCTCGGGTTCTACCGAGCGGTCGAGCCGGCGCGCTTACGACCTGCTGGTGGAAGGCTTCGGCCCCGGCTTCAACGGTCCGCTGCTGCTCGCCGCTCCGATCGGGTCCCCCGAGGACCTGCAGAACCTCGCGAGCCTGGGCCAGGCGCTG
>JBKHYB010000137.1:0-3238 GCA_046565725.1 Actinomycetota bacterium | reverse complement strand
CCAGTCCCCAACGAGGCCGGCGATGCAGCGATCATGACCGCCTTCCCCACCACATCGCCGCAGGACCAAGAGACCCACGACCTCGTTAAGCACGTGCGCTCCGAGGTGATCCCGGAGAACGCCAACGGGACCGAGGTATACGTGGGCGGCCTCACGGCGGCAACCGTCGACTTCGCCGACGCCAACGCCGCCAGATTGCCGACCCTGTTGGGCGTGGTCATCTCGCTCAGTTTCCTGTTGCTTGTAGTGGTGTTCCGTTCGATCCTCGTACCACTCAAGGCGGCGATCATGAACCTGCTGTCGATCTCGGCCGCCTACGGCGTGGTCTTTGCGATCTTCCAGTGGGGTTGGGGGCGTGAGCTGATCGGGGTCGAGACCAGCGGGCCGATCGAGTCGTGGGTCCCGATGATGCTGTTCACGATCCTGTTCGGGCTGTCTATGGACTACGAGATCTTCCTGCTGTCGCGCATCCGCGAGGAGTACGTGCGCACCGGCAAGAACGACATCGCTGTCGTCAACGGTCTCGCGATGACGGCGCGGGTCATCACCGCCGCTGCTGCGATCATGGTGACGCTGTTCCTCGTGTTCGTCTTCGGGTTCGAAGAGCGCGCCATCAAACTGTTCGCGATCGGTCTGGCTTCCGCGATCTTGGTCGACGCAACGATCGTGCGCATGGTGCTGGTCCCTGCGACGATGGAGCTGCTTGGCGAGGCGAACTGGTGGTTGCCCAAGTGGCTCGACCGCATACTCCCCCGCTTGAACATCGAAGGCGAGGAAACCGTGGTCCAGCACGTCCTGGAGGAGANCGGCGGCTTGCACCCGGACCCGGAACAGAGCCCCGAACCGGTTTAGACGTCTTCCCGCTGCCCGTGGTCGGGCACGAAGAGGAGGAGGATGGCCGAGGCGAAGACCGCGGCTGCCGAGGCGGCTCCCACCGCGCCCATGTCTCCGGCCGAGAACAGGGGTTGGGCCAGCAGCGCCCCGGCGACGCGGCCGGCGGACACCATCACCGCGAACAGCGACAGGAACCGGTCGCGTGACTCGGCCTTGAGTTCGCTCGCGAACGGGATAGCGGCCACGATCGTGACCTCGAACGCCACGATCCAGATCATCACCACACCGACCGCTGCAGCCAACGATCCGCCCACAGCCCCGAGCGCAAGGTAGGCGCCACCCGAAACGATCGCTCCCCACAGCCACATGCGCTTCAACCCGATACGGTCGGACACCGCCATCACGGCTCCCTCACCGCCGAGTTCGGCAACCGCGATGACGAGAGTGAACAGACCGATGCCTGCGATGGACAGTCCGAAGTCGGACTCCAGCCACTGCCCGTAGACGATGAACGGCATCTCCGAAGCCAGCGAGAACAGCCACACCGACAGCAGGAGCGCCACCGCGCTCCGATCGAGGCGGACCGGACGCCGCACGTGTTCCACCGGCCGGTCCGGGTCCAGGCCCCGACGGATCAGGACGGCTCCCACCGATGCCGCTGCTCCGAGGACGATGAACGGCGCCCTCCACGATGTCGCTTCGATCAGAAGGGCCGCCAGCGGGACGAGGACGATCGCCACCGACCACGTCAGTTCGGTGATGCCGAAGATGCGGCCCCGCTCCGCATAGGGAACACGGTCGCCGAACCACGCCTGCATCGAGATGTCGAAAGCGGGCTTGGCGAAGCCGACCGCCACCATCCCGGCGGCCGCTACCAGCAGTTCTCCGGTTGCGGCGGTGAGGAAGCACCCCGCCGCGACCGCAACCATCGCGCCGCTCATGATCGAGCGCCGACCATGTCTCTCCGCGGCGCGTGCAACCAGGGGCGTCCCGAAGCCCCCCAGGTTCCGCAGCGCGATGGCCGAGGCCACCGACGCCGGCGTCACCCCGAGCCCGCGCGCGATCGCCGGCAGGAACGGATAGACCACCCGCAGGGCGGCGTTGGCGATCGTGCGTGCTATGAAGGTTGCTACCAGAGCGCGTCTGAGGTCTCGCTGCATCCCGGGCAGGCTACGACGAAGCTCCGGGTGCCGAGAGAAGGTCCCGGGCTGCTACAGCGTCAGGCTTTCCCATCGCGTTGCGTGGTACCGGTGCGACCGTCAGCCGCTTCGGCACCTTGTACGACGGAAGACGCTCCCGCAGCCAAGCATCCACTTCTGCGGACGTGACGCTCCCCTCGATGACCGCGCCGACCGCCTCTCCCCACTCGGGGTGCGGGTAACCGACCACCGCAGCATCGTCGATGCCGGGATGCTCTAGCAATTCCGCCCGTACCTCCTGGGGCGAGATCTTCTCGCCGCCCGAGATGATGATGTCGTCGGCCCGGCCCTCTACCGTCACCACCCCGTCCGAGACCCGTCCGAGGTCGTTGGTTCGGAACCAGCCATCCCTCAACCGATCGGCGGTGAGTCCGGGGTCACCGACATAGCCCTCCATCAGAGTCGGGGACGAGATCTCCAGGACTCCATCGTGGGCGGCCCGTACCTCGACCGAACGCAAGGGCACACCGTCGTAGACGACACCGCCACAGGTCTCGGTCATCCCGTAGGTGCGGACGATGCGCGCGCCGGTGGCTCTCGCCCGATCCAGCAGGGCCCGGGGCACGGCTGAGCCTCCGAGCAGGATCCGGTCGAAACGTGTGAGGTCGACACCCGCATCGAGCAGCCGGTGCAGTTGGGTCGGGACCAGAGATACGAGATCCGCGTTCGAGGCCGCCACCGCATCGGCGTCGAAGCGGTCGTGCACCTCAAGCGGTGTGGCGAGGGCCTGGGAGCGGGCGATCATCGCGAACCCGGCCACGTGGAACAGCGGTACACAGCACAGCCACCGGTCTCCGACTCCCGCACCGATCCGCTCGTGCACGAGGTCGGCCGCGGTCTTCAACGCCCGAGAAGAGAGCGCGACCGGCTTCGGCTCTCCTGAGGTCCCCGAGGTCAGTAGGACCACTGCGGTGTCGTCGCTTACGGCGGGTTGTCCTGCGAGGTCCTCGGCCCCCGCGTCGGTCACCAAGGTGCTCGCCCCGGTGACCCGGGCCACGGCAGCGATGCGCTCCGGGGACCAGCGAGGGTCCAGCGGCAGCACGGCAGCTCCGTCGTCCCAGGCGGCATGGATATCGGCCAGGAGGTCGCCAGAGCGGGTGCGCACGACTGCGACTAGGGGTCTCGTCACTCCTGCTACCGTACTAGAAACGTTCGAGTTATCACTCAGGAGTGAGCGCTTCTATGGTGCAGTGGGAGAAGGTCCG
>JBKHYB010000136.1:0-5187 GCA_046565725.1 Actinomycetota bacterium | reverse complement strand
AGATGTCCCCTATAGGGGGGTGAAATCTTGTTAGGAAACGGGCTCTTAGGATGCGGGCATGTCTAGGAAAGCTGTGGTGATCGGGCTCGATGGGGCCGCGTGGCATCTGCTCGACCCGATGATCGAGGCGGGAGTGATGCCCCGGTTGGGAGCATTGAAGGGCCGCGGCGCTACGGGCACCCTGACCTCGACGGTCCCTACCTACACCCCTCCGGCGTGGACCAGTGCGGTGACGGGAGTCAACCCCGGCCGTCACGGCGTTTACGGGTTCATCGAGGGCAACGCTCAGTCTGAGCGCCAGGAGCTGATGCATTCGGGCAAGATCAAGGCGCCGACGTTGTGGGAGGTCGCCAACGACCAAGGTGTCCGCACCGGCATCTACAACCTCCCGCTGACCTATCCCCCGCGCCCTCTCGGCGGCTGGATGGTGTCGGGGATGATGACGCCGGGCTACGGGGAGACCCAGCGAGACTTCGTCTACCCGGCCGAGTTGCAGCCCGCGATCCTTGAGCGAGCGCCGGGTTACGTCCTCGACGTGCATGCCAACTACGAGACCGACTGGCGCGACGAAGATCTCGCGAAGCGAGCGCTCGCGTCGATCCAGCAGCGTTATGACGTGCTCGAGGGATTGCTCGACCTGCATCCCGTCGACGTCCTATTCACGGTGTAGGAATCACCGGACCGGATCCAACACGTCTACTACCGCTACATGGACCCGTCGGACCCTCTGTACGACACCGAGGCGGGTAAGCGGATGCGGGACGAGGTACTGAAGTGCTTCGCCAAGATCGACGAGATCGTCGGCTTGCTCGAGGACTGGGCCGGCTCCGACGGTGGCATCCAGGTGGTCAGCGACCATGGCTTCACGGCCTGGGAGGTGAGCGTTCACCTCAACGCGCTGCTGCAAGAGTGGGGCTATCTGAAGCTCAAGCCGAGCGCTAAAGCGATGCAGTCCGGGCTGGCGCGCTCGCTGGTTCCGATCGCGAAGCGGGTGCTTCCGCGCAAGGTGGCCCGCGAAGCCAAAGGCAAGACCTTCGCTGCGATCGACTGGGCGAACACGAAAGCGTTCGCCTCGCCGATCCCTCAACAGGGCGTGTTCATCAACCTCAAAGGCAGGGAACGGTTCGGCAGCGTGGACCCGAGCGAGTTCGAGGCTCTCAAGGACGACCTGGTGCGGCGCTTCCAACAGGTGACCGGACCGGACGGAAAACCGGCGACCGACAAGGTGTACCGCTCGGAAGACGTGTTCCATGGTCATGCCCTCGCGGGTGCCCCCGATGTTCTGCCGGTGATGCGGGACCACCGCTTCGAGCTCGACGACGAGCTGTTCCACCGAGAGGCCTTCACCGACGTCAGCGATATGCCTCGCGGGGTCCACCATCCGGATGGGATCATCGTCGTGGCGGGCCCGGGAACGAGGCCCGGCCCCCTCGACGCTCACGTGATGGATGTGATGCCGACGATGCACTACCAGGCGGGTTTCAAGGTGTCCGATGGCCTCGACGGCAAGGTCATGCTCGGCGCCTTCACGCCGGAGTGGACCGAAAGCCACCCCATCGAGACCATCACCCCCCTATCATCGTCGGAGAAGGACGAGGCCTCGCCCTACAGCGCCGACGAAGAAGCTCAGATCGAAGAAGCTCTGCGAGGACTCGGCTACCTGTAAGCCGACAGGAGAACGATGGCGCAAGCCGACACGATCGTCAGCGATACCCCGGCACCTATGCCGCGCCGTGGCACGGGCCGCAGCGCGAGGCGGCGGATACTGCGCGTCGTCGCCGACGGCATGGCGGTGTCGTCCGCGTTCTTCATCGCTTCTTTCCTTCGGTTCGACGTGACAAGCCTGCTGTGGTTCAACTTCGAGAACGAAGCGCCGGCCGCCGCCTACAGTTATCACTACATCACGCTGATCGCGACGCTCGTGTGGCTGTTCCTGTTCTGGATGTACGGGCTCTACGAACCGCGCCAGGTGCTCAGCCCGGTGAACGAGTTCAAACAGGTCTTCCACGGTGTGTTCGCCGGAACCGCACTCATGTTCGTGGCCGATTCGGTGCTGAGACTGAACCTTGCCCGAGGCTGGGCCCTGTCGGTCTTCGGTCTCGGGATCGTGTTGGTCGGCGGCGAACGGCTCGCCGTTCGAAAGATGCTCCACTTCATGCGACGACGCGGAGCCGATCCGACACGCACGATCGTGCTCGGAAGCAATCACGAGGCACTGACGGTCGCCAAGATGCTGGAGCGTGAGGGATGGCTCGGCTACCGGATCCTCGGCTTCGTCGATGACCTGATGCCCGCCGGGCACGAGGTCGGTGAGGGTCAGGCGATCATCGGTTCCACCGCCGATCTCAAACGCCTGATCACGGAGCGCAACGCCAACCTGGTGCTCGTCGCGGCCACCGCCTTCGACGCCACTCAACTGAACCGATTGTTCTGGGAGCTCCAAGACACCGACGTTGACCTCCAGATCACCTCCGGAACGATCGACCTGATGGCGTCCCGCATGATCGTGCAGTCGGTCGCCGGCGTGCCGCTGCTCTACGTGCGGCGAACCGGCATGAACCGGGCCCAGCTATTCCTCAAGCGCTCCCTCGACATCTTCGGCTCGCTCTTCGGGCTGATCTTCCTGTCCCCGTTCCTCGCGGCGATCGCACTCTGGATCCGCAAGGACTCCGAGGGAGGAGCGTTCTTCGGGCAGGTCCGCGTTGGGCGTGACGGTGAGCTCTTCAAGTGTTGGAAGTTCCGCACGATGGTCAAGGACGCCGAGGCCCGCAGGGCCGAGATCGAGCATCTCTCCGAGGGGCCGGGCCTGCTGTTCAAGATGAAGGACGACCCGCGCATCACCAAGGCCGGGAAGGTTCTGCGTCGCTACTCCTTGGATGAGTTACCGCAGCTGTGGAACGTGCTCAAAGGTGAGATGAGCCTCGTCGGTCCCCGCCCCGCGCTGCCGAGCGAGGTCGAACAGTACGACGACTGGGTCCGCAACCGCCTCAAGGTCAAGCCGGGGATGACGGGCCTGTGGCAGGTCTCGGGCCGAGCGGAAACGTCGTTCGCCGACTATGTCCGATACGACCTCTTCTACATCCAGAACTGGTCGCTGAGCCTCGATATCTGGATCCTGTGGCGGACGCTTCGAGCCGTATTCGAAGCCGAGGGCGCCCACTAGGCCCTGCACGCTCGCTCGCAGAGGAGTAACCTCGAAGCATGCTCGAGGAGATCATCATCCGCATGGAAGACAAGCCCGGCATCCTCGCCGAGGTCGGCGAACTCCTCGGGAGCCGCGGTGTGAACATCGAAACGCTGGCGGCCTCCACGGTCCTCGGAGAGGGCGTGATCCACCTCGTCGTCGACGATGGCGACGACGCCGCCGAGACCCTCAAATCCAACGGGTTCATCGTCGATCGGGTCCGTCCGGTGCTGACCGCAACGATCGACGACAAACCCGGCGAGTTCGGGGCCTACTGCCGCCGCTTACACGACGCCGGCGTCGACATCTCGGCCGTCTACGTCGCCCACAAAGAGAACGGCGAGACCGAGATGATCTTCGCGGTCGACGACCTCGACTCCGCCCAGAAGGCCTAGCGCTCGGTCGCTCCGATCGTCCCGAAGTAAAGGGCAACCAGGGCACTCACCAGGTGGAGAAAGTTGTCCGGCGACGTCGCCTTCTCGATCGCTAGGAACTTCAGCACACCGAGGAAGCCGAGGGCTGCCACGGCCAGCAACACAACTCCGAGCAGCTGGTTGATGCGTTTGGCCCCCGCGTGTGTGCTTGCCGAGAACATCCACACCACGCCGAGTGCGATGTGCACGATGTTGTGCAGCGGGTTGATCGGGAACAGCAGCAGCTTCTCGGTGTAGTTCTGAGCGATCCAACCGTCGAAGCCCGTGGCAGCGAAGCCCACGAGACCGATCAGCATGTAGACGACACCGAAGCCGAGAGCGACTATCTGTGCGGGCGAGAGCGAAGTCTGGGTAACCATGGCCGACACAATAACTTCTAGCGGTTTCCGCGGCGTGAAATGGTCGTATATCGACCAGATACCGACGAGGAATCTAGAGGTAGCCGAGGTTGCGGAGGGATTCCTCGATCTGGGCTTCTTCTTCGGCCGAGTAGGGGGTCGCTTCCACACCCTCACCTGCCAGCGGGAGGTCCATCGCTTCGACCTGTGGGGGCCGGGACGCGACGAGATCCGGGGGCAGGAACTCGGTCAGAACCTTGCCGTCGACCTCGGGGATCTTGAGACCGGCGAGATAGAGAGCGGTCGGGGTGATGTCGTACAGCGACGCCTTCAGGTCGCTGCGGGCCTCGACGCCCGGCCCTGCGATCCCGAAGACCCCATCCATGTGGTGGAACCCTCGCGGCAACGCCCGGTAGTCGTCGAGGACGCTGGGCGAGAAGACGCCGTCGGACAACTCGTACGAGTACTCACGACAGACCGGGAACAGGTCGGGTGCATCGGGGGCCTGAGGCCCGTGGATCACGTCCTCGCGCTTGTAGATGTGGTCGACGACCGGCTTGCCGTCGTCGGGGTCGATCATCGCTGAGAAGCGCTCGATGATCTCGTCGCGGACGGAGTCGTAGTCGGCCTCGTCCACGATGCCATGCGGCTCCCGGCCCTTGAGGTTGATGTAGATGCCCTGCTGTGGGATGGGGGCCGAGAACGCCTTGGTCTTCGACCAGTCGATCGAGCCCTGTGCCTGCTGCTTGGCCTTCTGCCACACCGACTTCGGAAGCACCTTCTTCGCCCGCCGGGCGAGCTTGCGGATGCCGGCGCTCTTGGTGACCGCGCCGGCGCCGCCGACGCTCAACATCCCCCACTCACGCAGGGCGACGTTGACGTTGACCGACTTGTCCTTGGGCTGGAAGCCGTGGTCGGACATCGTGACGATCCAACCGTCGTCGCCCGCCCACGCGATCATGTCGCCGATCATCTCGTCCATCTCATCGAAGAACGCCCACGCTCGCTCACGGATCGGCTCGGCCTCCGGCGTGTCGTAGTGGGGGCAGTTCGGGTCGATGTACTTGTAGTGGACGTGCATCAACCGGTCGGGTGACTCGATCACCGAGAACAGGATCGGCACATCGTGCTTCTCGAGCAGGTAACGCTGCGCCTCTCGCTTGGCGGCGTGCGTGACGAAGCGGAGATCCGCGGTCACCGGCGGACCTATATCGGCGCGCTGCCGGGGCAG
>JBKHYB010000135.1:0-5189 GCA_046565725.1 Actinomycetota bacterium | reverse complement strand
GATGGAACTCGATGCAGCCGAGGTTAGCCAGCCAGAGCATGTCTGCGGCATCGGCCACCGATAGGAAGTTGATCGTCTTGCCTTCGGCCGCAACGGAGATCGTCGGCATCCAGTCCGGCGTGTACGACGGTGCGTTCTTCTCGTAGAAGAAATCCCCGTGTATGCCCTCCGGCATCCTCTTGAGCGTCAAGGGCCGTTTGACAAGGTGGGGCAGCATGGTCGGCGAGATGTTGAAGTAGTAGTGGAGAAGGTCGCCCTTGGTGTAACCCCGTTCCGGGAAGTAAACCTTGTCGAGGTTGCTGAGCTTCAGTTCCTTGTTGCCGGCGCGGGCGACCCAGTGCTCGCCCTTCTTCACGAGCGGGATCTCGATGGGGAAATCCACGGTTGTGATGCGCGCCATGCGGGGTAGATAACCACGTGAGGGGAGTTCACGACTAACCGGAAGGAGTGAGGACCTTGGCTAAGGTCGCATTCATCCTGGACAACATGTTCGAAGACTCGGAATTCCGGGTCCCATACGACCGAGTGAAGCAAGCCGGGCATGAGCCGGTGGTGGTCGGTCTCGAAGCGGACAAGAAACTCGAAGGTAAGAAGGGCAACGACACGACCACCACGGAGCGGTCGATCGACGAGGTTGCCGCCGACGAGTTCGATGCCCTCGTTATCCCGGGTGGTTACTCACCGGATCTGATCCGCACGAACGACAAGATGGTCGCTCTCGTTCGGGAGATGTGCACGAGCGGGAAGCCGGTGGCAGCGATCTGCCACGCCGGATGGATGCTCGCCGAGGCCGGCGTGATCGAGGGCAAGACGGTGACTTCGTGGCCATCCATCAAGACCGACCTGATCAATGCCGGAGCGAACTGGGTGGACGCAGAGGTCGTTGAGGACGGCAATCTCATCACCTCGCGCAAGCCGGACGACCTCGAAGCCTTCAGCAAGACCCTGTTGGTGCAGCTCGAACGCTGAGAAGGTTGCGATGAGAGAAGGCCCCCGGAGCTCCGGGGGCCTTCTTCGTTTCCGTCGGTTGGTATCCGTCAGTGGGTGTGGTCGTGATCCGGCCCGTTGTCATGGCCGTGCGGATGGCTGTGCATCTCGCTGCCGTGCGAGTGCACGTGGCTCTCACCCGCGGGGTGGAAGTGCTCGGCCTCGACTACCCCCGAGCCCGTCGCCGCGCCGGGATGGGGTGCGGGCGAGACCTGCTCGAGCCCGGTCGCCGACTCGTACACGAGTGCCGCAGCAGCCGCTCCGATCAGCGGCCCGCCGGCATAGACCAGAAGGTCCTTCCAGGGGATGTTCGGAGCGTCACTTTCGAAGAAGAGCGAGGCCACGAAGGGGCCGAGGCTCCGTGCGAAGTTGGCCGAACCTCCGGTGGCTGCTCCCGTTACGAGGATGCCTGCGGCGAGCGCCAGACCGATGCCGATGCCCGAGAAACCTTTCGGCGCCCGGGGGTCAACCGCGACCGCCATCACCGCGGTCATGAGGATGAACGTGATGAAGGCCTCCGCCAGTACGGCCTGAGCCTGGTTGAACCCGTCGCTGATCGTGGTTGCGCCGAACAGGACCTGTGCGCCGCTGGGGTCGGCGTTGCCGTAGATCCCCGCGATCACCAGCGCTCCGGCGATCGCTCCGATGCACTGGATGATCCAGTACGGCAAGACGTCTTTCCACGGGAACCGTCGCGACACCGCCAACCCGAACGTGACGGCAGGGTTGAAGTGAGCGCCCGAGACCCCGCCCAGGGCATACACCAGTGTCGATAGCGCGAATGCGAACGTCAGGGCCACGGCCAGCAGGTCGCCGAGGCTGTTGCCCAAGAGCCCTTCGAAGACGGCTTCCTGACCGGTTGCCCCTCCGAATGCCTCTTGGATGCCTCCCAGGGCACGGATCGGCCCTAGCCCGAGGACCGTAGCCACGCCCGTGCCTGCGGCGACGAAGAGCAACGTGCCGACGAACTCCGCGAGCAGCCGCCTCGATAGCGGTGCTGCGGCCGTAGGTGCTTCGACCGATGTGGTCTCTGCCATCTAGCCTCCCTTTCCTAACCTGGTTCCTTGAGTGTGGACGCCTTCTCCTTGATCTCATCCAGGATCGGCGCGTTCTGAAGCGTGGTGACGTCTCCGAGTTCTCTTCCCTCGGCCACGTCGCGCAGCAAGCGTCGCATGATCTTGCCAGACCTCGTCTTAGGAAGATCATCGGTGAACACGATCGACTGGGGCCGGGCGATCTTCCCGATGACCTTGGCCACGTGTTCCCGTAGCTCTACCAGCAGGTTCTCGTTGCCCTCGTAGCCGGCCCGCGGAGTGACGAAGGCAACGATGGATTCACCCTCCCTGGGGTCCTTACGGCCGACAACCGCAGCCTCGGCGACTCCGGGGTGATCCACGAGAGCAGATTCGACCTCATAGGTCGAGATCCGGTGGCCGGCGATGTTCATCACATCGTCGACCCGGCCGAGCAGCCAGAAGTAGCCGTCCTCGTCGAGCTTGCAGCCGTCTCCGGGGAAGTACACATCCGGCCCGTACTTGCTGAAGTAGGTGTCGAGGTAACGCTGTTCGTCCCCGAAGATCGTTCGGAACATCGACGGGAACGGTCTCGTCAGCACGAGGTAGCCGCCGCCTCCTCGCCCAACCGGCTCACCGGCTTCGTTATAGACGTCGGCGAAGACACCTGGGAAGGGTTTGGTTGCCGATCCAGGCTTCAGCGTGGTGACGCCCGGCAGCGCCGAGATCGCGATGGCCCCCGTTTCCGTCTGCCACCAGGTGTCGACAACGGGAGTGCGGCCCCCGCCGATGAACTCCTGGTACCAGATCCAAGCCTCGGGGTTGATCGGCTCGCCCACCGAGCCGAGGAGCCGCAGCGACGAGAGGTCGTGCTTCGCCGGATACTCCGTGCCCCACTTCATGAAGGTACGGATCGCGGTCGGAGCGCAGTACAGGATCGTCACCTTGTAGTCGGCGATGATCGACCACCACCGGTCCTTGTCGGGCCAGTCTGGGGCGCCCTCGTACAGCACGGAGGTGCAGCCGTTAGCCAGGGGGCCGTAGACGATGTAGCTGTGCCCGGTGACCCAGCCGATGTCCGCGGCACACCAGTAGACGTCGGACTCGGGCTTGATGTCGAAGATGTTGTGATGGGTGGAAGACACGCCGGTCAGGTAGCCCCCCGTGGTGTGGACGATCCCCTTGGGCTTACCGGTGGTTCCCGACGTGTAGAGGATGTAGAGCATGTCCTCGGCGTCCATCTGCTCGGGTTCACATTCCGGCGATGCGGCGGCGACGAGTTCTCCGTAATCGAGGTCGCGACCTTCGACGCGGTTGACGTCGTCACCCGTGCGAGCGACGACCACGACGTGTTCGATGCTCGGCGTCGATTGGACGGCTTCGTCGGCGTTCTCTTTGAGCGGGACCACCTGTCCACGCCGGTAGCCACCGTCGGCGGTGATGAGGACCTTGCACTCGGCGTCGTTGATGCGATCGCGCAGGGCTTCGGCAGAGAAACCGCCGAAGACCACGGAGTGGGCGGCTCCGATCCGGGCGCAGGCGAGCATGGCCACCGGTAGCTCGGGGATCATCGGAAGGTAGATGGCCACCCGGTCACCTCGTTGGACACCCAGGTCTTTCAGTGCGTTGGCGAACCGGCACACCTCTTCGTGGAGTTGCGCGTAGGTGATGTCCCGCTTCTCGCCCGGTTCCCCGATCCAGTGATATGCGACCCGGTCGCCGGCCGAAGCGACGTGGCGGTCCAGGCAGTTGAAGGAAGCGTTGATCTTGCCTCCCACGAACCAGCGGTGCTTGGGGAAGTCACCTTCTTTGACGACATCCCACTTCTTGAACCAGTCGAGTCGTTCGGCCTGCTCGGCCCACCAGCCGTCCGGGTCTCGTTTCGCTTCCTCGTAGACCCCGGCATCGTTCGCGTTCGCCTGCTCCGAGAAGTCATCCGGCGGAGCGAAGGTCCTCCGCTCCTCGAGTAACGCTTCGATCGTCTTCTCGACGTCGCTCATCGCCCCTCCCTGAGATGTCCGGCCCCCAACGGGTGAACCCTAACGCGTCGTTCGCAGGCTTAGCCGTGCGAGGTGTCTCCCCTCAGTGTTGCCAGGGCATGAGGTAGGACCGGGCGCAGGGCCTCGAGGCTCTCCGAAACCGCCTTGGGGCTGCCCGGCAGGTTGACGATCAGGGTCGCGCCGGCCACCCCGGCCACGGCGCGCGACAACGCCGCCAGGGGCGTGGCCGCCATGCCGGCGGCTCGCATCGCTTCTGCGAGTCCCGGGGCGGGCCGTTCGATGACGGCGGACGTGGCCTCGGGTGTCACGTCACGGGGGCCGAGGCCCGTTCCGCCCGTCGTGACGACGAGGGAGAAGCCTTCAGCCACGAGCTTCCGCAGCCCGGCTTCGATCGCGAACGCATCGTCGGCGACGTGATGCCGTTCCACCTTGAGGCTCAGATCCTCGAGGATCTCCTGCGCGGAGTCCCCGGAGGCGTCTTCGCTGCGGGTCCCCTCGGCGAGCGAGTCGCTGACGGTCAGCACCGCCGCCCGGTGCATCATCCGACCGGGGGCCTTCTGTCGAGCCATGGGAAGGAACGTTCCAGCTGACCGGAAAGGCGGAAGAGGACGTCCTCGCGGTACGGCGCGCCCACGAGCTGGATCCCGATCGGCAGGCCGTCGCTGTTCCAGAACAGAGGAACCGACACGGCGGGCTGACCGGTGACGTTGAGCGGAGGCGTGAAGGGGATGAACTGCCCCGAACGGACCAGGGCCATGAAGGGATCGTCGTCGGAGAAGATCCAACCGGTCTCGACGGGGGGCTGCGCCAGGGTGGGCGTCAGAAGGATGTCGAAGTCGTCCCACCACGCGACGATCCTGCGGCTCCAGTCGTGCATCGCGACCATCGCCTGCATGTGGGCGACGCTGCTTATCTGGTGGGCGGATTCGACCAGGAAACGGTTGAGCGGTTCGAGGTCTTCCTTGGGGAGGAAGTCGACGACCGACGTGCCGGTGGAGATCAACTGCACGAACTGGGGCTGGAGGGTCTGCTCGACCCAACCGGCGGGCCGCGCTTCCTCCACGATGTGCCCGAGGGACTCCAACTTGCGGGCCGCATCTTCCATAGCCGCGATGCAGTCTGGAGCTACCTCGATCTCATTCGGGTTCGAGGCCGTGAAGCCGATCCGTAAGCGTGCGGGTTCGTCGGC
>JBKHYB010000134.1:0-5219 GCA_046565725.1 Actinomycetota bacterium | reverse complement strand
CCAGACCGGCCATGCCGAGGTCGTCGAGGTCGTCTTCGACCCGCGCAAGGTGACCTTCGCGCAGCTGGTCAAGACGTTCTTCGAGGCCCACGACCCGACCCAGGGCATGCGTCAGGGCAACGACGTGGGAACGCAGTACCGGTCGACGATCTATTTCACCGACGAGGACCAGAGCCTCGTGGCGACCGAGGTCACCAAGATGTACGAGCAGGCTCTGCTGCAGAAAGGCCTCGATCCCATCACGACTGAGGTAGCGCCTGCCGGGCCGTTCTACTACGCGGAGGAGTACCACCAGCAGTACCTGCACAAGGTGCCGAACGGTTACTGCGGCCTCAAGGGCACCGGCGTGTCCTGCCCGATCCCCCGATAGGCGACCACGCGAGTAGGTCCTTCGTTCCGGCCATGCCGAGCGTCTTCTAAGGTGTCGGCATGACCATCGATCTTCATGCACATACGACCGTTTCCGATGGCGGAGACTCGCCGACCGAACTCGTCGACAAAGCCCGGGCCGCGGGCCTGACCGCCATCGCCGTCACCGACCACGACAACGATGCCGGTTGCGACGAAGCCGTTGCCCGAGGGCAAGAGCTCGGCATCGAGGTCGTGCGTGGCGTCGAGATCTCCTGTGATGTTGAAGATCTCGGAGAGCGCGGCTACCACCCGGACGGGCGACCCACGATGCACCTGTTGGGCTACTTCATCCCCGAGGGTGACAACCCCTTGAGCAGTGCATTGGCCGACCTGCAGTACCACCGGGCGAACCGCAACCAGATCATCGTCGAGCGCCTCAACGAGCTCGGCATACCGGTCACCTTCGAAGAGGTCGAGAACGAAGCTGGGGGGCCCGGCTCTCAGATCGGCCGGCCGCACTTCGCCGCGGTGCTCGTGCGCCACGGTGCCGTTCCCGATTACCAGACGGCGTTCGACGAGTACCTCGCGAAGGGGGCGAAGGCTTACATCGGACGCAAGCTCTACAGACCAGCCGAGGCCGTGCAACTCATGCTCGATGCGAAGGTCGTACCGGTGCTCGCTCACCCCTTCACGCTCAATCTCTCGGAGCAAGAGACCGAACGCTTCGTCGACGAGCTGGTCGAGGCCGGCCTCAAGGGGATCGAGGGCTACCACGGCGACATGCCGCTCGAAGACCAGGAGATCTATCGGGACTTGGGCGAGGCGAAAGGCCTCGTGGTAAGTGGGGGTAGTGATTACCACGGAGACATGCGCCCCGACCGCTCGATGCCGGGCGGCAAGCACAGCGTTATCGTGCCCGAGGGCGTGTTGGAAGAACTGAAGCAGGTCCACTCGACGCTGTAGGAGGCAGGTTTGTTCATCACCAAGGCCACCCGCCACGACGTTGCCGACATCCAGGAGCTACTCGAGCCGAACGGACAAGAGGCACCCAACCCGCGTGACGGCGTCGTGTTCATCGCTCGCTCGGGCAAGGTCGTCGGCTGTCTCCGGCTGAAAGAGGTCGCACCCCACGCGGTCGTTATCGACAAGATGACCGTCGCCGAAGACCGCAGGGGAGAGGGGATCGGCAAGCAGTTGATGCAGGCGGCGATGAACGCCAAGGGCGGGACGCTGTACCTCTACTGCCACGAGGACGCCAAGGAGTTCTACGAGGGCTTCGGGTTCACCCCGGTCGCCCCGGATGCGTTACCCGAGCCCGTGATGGATCACTTCGTCCACGCCGGCGAATACCCGGCCCCCGAAGGCCACCCGAGCCACCACTTCTTCAAGGCCCGCTAAGTTTCCTAACAAGATTTCGCCCCCCTATAGGGGACGTTCTTGGCGCGGAATCGCGTTCTAAGGTGATTCCTCGAGGAGTTCGGCTCGGCGGGGGTAGCTTCCCTTCTTCTGGAACGCCAGAAGCATCTTGCGAAGCAGGTCGTTGGCGAGGTCCTTCTCTTCGTCCGTCAGCGCATCGGCGAACATCTTCTCCTTGGCCGCCTGGACATCGACCGCCTCACCCCAGGTGTCCCGGCCCTTGTCGGTCAATTCGACGATCACGCCCCGGCGATCCTCCGGGTGGGGGAGCCGGACGATCAGGCCCGCCTCCTCGAGGTTGTCGAGCCGGTTGGTCATCGCTCCCGAAGACAGCATGAGGTCCTTGGAGAGCTGGCTGGGGGACAGCCGGTAGGGGGGCCCTTGACGGCGAAGGCTCGACAGCAGTTCCCAGTCGCCCATCGTGAGCTGGAACTCGGCGGCCGTCTCCTTGAGGGTCTTGTCGATGTAGCGGGAGATCTTGTGGATCCGGGCAACCAGTCCCTCGGTGGTGATGTCCATGTGAGGGAACTCCCGCTTCCACGCCTCGAGCCCCTCGTCGACGATGTCCCGCGGAGCGGAGCCGGCCCCGGCGGCCTCGTCGGGCTGGGCGAACAGCGGGTAGGTCCGGATCGCGTTCATGTCTCCATATTACTCGGCATAAAGTAACTTGACATAAAGATTTATCTAAAGTATCTTCACATCAAGATAGTTTGTAGTGCCGAAAGGAGGCTCAGATGGGACCGCTTCATCCGCAGGTGCAGGGCGCCCTCTCGTGCCTCCGGCAGGCGGAGCTCCTGCAAGAAGCCGGCCGTGCCCGACTGGTTCCCTCGCACGGGGCCGGACGAGCCAGCCGGAGCGTAGCGAGAGCCCTTAGAGGCCTTGCCGACCGTCTCGACGGGCTCGACGCGGCCGCTACTCGCACCGCATAGATCTGGGTGTCGGGCGGACGGCGTTTCCTCCCCCGGGTCGACCGGACGTCCATCACCCCGGAATGAGAAAGCCCCCACATCTGTGGGGGCTTTCTTCTATCCCTGGGTGGTTGCTAGGCGCAGTTGGGCCAACGGCTGGACTGACCCATCGCCAGGAGCTCGGCGGTCGTCCGGGCCTGAGCCACCGGGTCGTAGATCGAGCCGTAGCCGTACTCGGCCCACGTGGTCTGGTCGTACTGGAACAGTCCGTGGTAGCCGGCCGGGTTGTAGGCGTTGGGGTCGAGGGTCGACTCGCACGTCGCGATCGACACCATCCAGTCGCCGGACACGCCGAACTCGGCGGCCGCCGCATAGATGATGTCGGTGATCGACCCGGAGTAGGACCCCGTCTGGGCCACTGGGGTCGAGGCCGCCGCGGGGGACGGCGTGGGCGTTGGACGCTCCTCGAACGTCTTGCGCCGGAACCTCATCGCCGACTCGGCGATCTCGCTCGACTCGATCCCGGTCGAGGCGACCCGGACCGCCCGGCGATCGCTGATCAACCGGTCGGTGAGCTCCGAGCCAAAGTCCAGACCCGGCATCGACATCCCGAGGCCGCCGGCCACCAGCGTGGCCGTACTCCAGGCAAGGGCGACACGCCGAACGTGGGCACGTCGTCTGGCTCGCCAGCGAGCGCGCTGGCCGAAATAAAGCTTCTTCAGAAAGAACCACTCCTATGGTCGAGTTCCCGTGCGGCTCCGTCGCCGCCCGGGCCCGCGATTCCACCCGGCCGAGTGTTCTGGTACCCGGCCACCCTACCGATAAACATCTGCAAGCATTTGTGAAATGGTTCACAAAGTCACTAGGCCCTGCCCTCAAGGGATGTTCGTGGTTGAAAAAGTTCGCCGCGAGGGCCATCGATGGGTGCCGGTGGGACCGTCCGTGCTACTCGGGGCCATCCTCCCGCCCCCGTGGTAGGTCGGCTAAGGCGGGATGGGCAGGGTCGCAGTTGAGCCCTCGTCTATCCTGGGCGCATGAAGAAGGCGCTGATAACCGGGGTCACCGGCCAGGACGGCTCGTACCTCGCCGAACTCCTGCTGTCCAAGGGTTACGAGGTCCACGGGATCATCCGCCGCGCCAGCCAGTTCAACACCCAGAGGCTCGACCCGATCTATCGAGACCCGCACGAGACCGGCGTGCACTTCTTCATGCACTACGGCGACCTCTCGGACTCGGGCTCTCTGGTCAACCTGATCCGGGACCTCGAGCCGGACGAGGTCTACCACCTGGGCGCCCAGAGCCACGTCAAGGTCTCGTTCGAGATTCCCGAGTACACGGCAGACGCCACGGGCATGGGAACGGTCCGGATGCTCGAAGCGATCCGCCACGTCAATCCGCGCATCCGGTTCGTACAGGCGTCCTCGTCGGAGCAGTTCGGCGCGGTGCGCGAGTCGCCGCAACGGGAGACAACGCCGTTCTGGCCGCGGAGCCCGTACGGCGTCGCGAAGCTCTTTGCCCACCACGTCACGGTCAACTACCGCGAGTCCTACGGGATGTTCGCCACCAACGGCATCCTCTTCAACCACGAATCCGAGCGCCGAGGTGAGACCTTCGTCACCCGCAAGATCACCAGGGCGGTGGCCCGGATCAAGGCCGGCATCCAGGACAAGCTCTATCTCGGCAACCTCGAGGCCCGCCGTGACTGGGGCTACGCCAAGGAATACGTTGAGATGATGTGGCTGATGCTCCAGCAGGACGAACCGGACGATTTCGTGATCGCCACGGGGGAATCCCACACCGTCCGGGAGTTCTGCGAGGCGGCCTTCGGCCACGCCGGGCTGGACCCCGACGCTCACGTCGAGATCGACCCCAAGTACTACCGGCCGGCCGAGGTGGACTTCCTCCAAGGCGATCCGTCCAAAGCCAAGCGGGTGTTGGGTTGGGAACCGAAGACCACGTTCGAGGATCTCGCCCGGATCATGGTGGACGCCGACATCCAGCTGCTCGACGACGAGCTCTCGGGCCGTCTCGTCACTCAAGACCGCGATCGCTAACAGGACAAGCAGCGGTCGCGGAGAAAGCCCCACCGGAGTGGCTCCGAGATGAAAGAATCTTAGGTAGCCATTCACAGGTAAGGCGGCGGTTCACGAGAGGAGCAGTACCACGTGGAGATCGAGATCGGCTTCGGCAAATCCGGACGCCGGGCCTACGGGTTCGATGACATCGCTATCGTTCCGTCCCGCCGGACCCGGGACCCCGAAGACGTAGACATCTCCTGGGAACTGGACGCTTACCGCTTCGAACTTCCACTGCTCGCCTCGGCGATGGACGGTGTCGTCTCGGTGCGCTCCGCGATCGAGATCGGTCGCCTCGGCGGACTCGCCGTTCTCAACCTCGAAGGCGTGCAGACCCGTTACGAGGACCCCGACTCGATCCTCGCCGAGATCGCCGGCGGGGCCCTGACCGGCGATGCCTTCCACATCTCGGCGCCCGATCCATCCGGCTACGGCGCGACGCTCGCCATGCGGCGCGCGGTCCGCGACG
>JBKHYB010000133.1:0-5227 GCA_046565725.1 Actinomycetota bacterium | reverse complement strand
TCAAGAGGGACCTGCCCGTGCTCGCGATCTGCCGTGGCTTCCAGTTGTTGAACGTCGGTCTGGGCGGAACGCTCGACCAGAACCTCGGCGACGAGGGCGAGCGGATGGATCACGACCGAGACATGCCGAGGGCGGAACCCGTCCACAACGTGAAGATCGAGGAAGGTTGCTACCTGGCCGAGATCCTCGGCGGCACGCACGTTCCGGTCAATTCTCACCACCATCAGGGCCTCGACCGGCTTGCCGCTGAACTGCGTCCTGTCGCCTGGGCGACGGACGGCATCCTCGAGGCAGTGATCTCGACCGAACACACCTGGGTGGTCGGCGTCCAGTGGCACCCGGAGGTCATGGCACCGCTAGACCAGCGTCAGATGCGACTGTTCGAAGAGTTCATCGCGGCAACCGAGCGCTACGCAGCGGAGAGCGACGCCGCCTAGTCGACCGGGTCGGGCAGTGGGATGCCCATGATCGTGGCGACGTCTTCGGTGGCGGAGGAATAGACCACCCTCTCGGCAACGACCTCCGTGTCGCTCGTAACCAGGGCCACGGAGGTTCCGTCGACGAGATCGTCGAGATCGACCCGGGTCCGGCCTCCGGCAGGAACGGTGATGTCGGCCAGCAACCCACCCTCGATCGGCTGGCCCTTCGGGGTCATCAAGGTGATCTGAACGGTTGCCTCACTCCCCGAGGTGTTGAGGAGCACCAGCGAGTCCCGGTCCGAAGACGTAGCTGCGGACCCGACCCACCAGGCGCGGGCACCTTGCGACGCGCCGAGCTCGGTCGCGAATCCCTTGAAGCCTTCGTCGGAGTACCACAGCGAACGTTCGGCGACGATCGGAACCTCGTTGACCGAGCGGATCGACACGCTGACCCCACCCAGGTCCTGCTTCTTGAAGGCGCTACTCAGGTCGATGTCGGTGGTGGTCTCGGCCGGCATCGTGAACTCGACCAGATCGGCCGGTGGTTGCACGGCACCTTCGGTCGCAGTGAGGGAGACGGTAACGATCGCTTCGTCGTCGGACGGATTCAGGATCGACAGGACCTCACGAGCTCCGGGTCCGATAGCACCGACGGGGAAGTACCAGTCGGTCGCACCCTGTCTCGCGCCGAGGGTTGTCCCTACGCCCGGAGACATGCCTTCCGCCTGGGCGAACATCGACTTCCAGGCAACCACGCGTCCGCGGCCCGCGACCACGCGCACGCCCAGGACGTCCTGTTGCAAGATGTAGTCGTTCATCTTCAGGACCTGCATGCCGCCGGATGGAACCGAAACGTCGGACAACTGCGATTTGGTGCGAGGGCCGTCGGCCGTCAGGAGATCCACCCGAACGACCGCCTCGTCGCGGAACGGGTTGAGCAGCACGATCCACTCGTTGAAACCTTGCTCGCTCGATCCCGCCGGGAAGAGCCACTGCATGCTCGCGTCGCGGGAGCAGTTCGCCGACGCCATACCGGCGAGGGGGCTTTCCAGCCGCAGCGAGCTCGACGCCATGGCTGTTGCCCCGTAGCCGATCATCTGCAAGGCTCCCGGCTCCCTCACGGTCTGCTCTAAGACGCCGCCTCTCACGACTTCCGGCTCGGCCTGGGAAGGTTCGGAACCGATCGATATCTGCTCGGTCGACGTCCCGGAGGCCGCGACCGCGGCATCTCCGACCGCACCGACCTCGTCATCTCCCGGAAGGCCGAGGCAGAACGACGACCTCTCCACGAACAACGGCGCCGGAGTCTGCTCGGGGGCCGGTTCGACGTCGTCGGAGAAGGCGTCCACCGCGATGCCCATCAGCAGTAGCACGACCACCAACACGCCAACGGTTATCTCGCGTCTCAGATCGTTCACCGCTCGTTCCTTTCGTTCGGAACGGGTTTACGAGCAGGTGCCCGCCGTGGCTCTTTGCGGATCGGCTCGGGCTGCTTGCGGCGGGAGAACGAGGAACCGACGACCACGATCCATGCGAGGAAGACCCCGAACAGCCATATGTAACTGGACAGGGGGCGGGGATAAGCCACGACCATGTCGCCCCTCCGTCCCTCCGGAACCTCGAAGGCGTTGCCCCATCCACCGTCGATCGCCTTCAAGGTCTCTCCGTCTATCTCGGCCTGCCATCCCTCGTCCTTCGATTCGGCGAGGAAGACCGTGCCCGGACTCACGATGCTGTCGGCTGCGTACTCCGATGCCCCGCGCTGCGTAAGAGCCGTTATCTCGACCTCTCGGTTGCGCGTGAACGCGATCGGATCTTCCTCGTCTATCGCGTCGACGTATGAAGGCAACCCGCTGTACAGCGCCGCCCGCTTCAACGGCGAGTCGTTCTTGAGCAGCAGATAGTCATCCTCCACGCGCACGAGGGCCAGGTCGCGTTGAGCGAGCCACGACCGTGCGACCTCGGATCTTTCCAAGACCACGAAATGGATGTTGAAAGCGCCCAACAGGGTTCCGGCCCTGTCCGTGGTGCCTGCTTCTACAGAGGCGATAACCCGGCCCAGTTGATCCTCGGCATCCTCGGAATGGGCTTCGAAAAGATCGCCGATGACTTGCCCGCGGTGTCCCGTTACCAGATGGTCGGTACTAGGTCGCGCCGCCGAAGGGATCGGAGGCGTCCAGGCCTCGCCGACCCACAGCGCCCTGAACTGCCCGAACTCCTGCGATTCTGCTTCGAAGAGACTGGCGATCTGCTCGACGACCGCTCCGTTCTCGCGGTCGCTGCCCTTGCCGGGTGCCCAGTCACCCCCCAACAGCGCAGGACCCAGGCCGGCGGCGAACAGGAACGCAGCCGCTGCCAAGGAGCCCAACGTGATCCAGTGGACCGGGCCGAAGCCTCGCCTCGGTAGGTCGAGGCGGAAGGCACCGACCGCGAGACCGGCCAGGGCCGCGAACGCGGCGGAAGGCACCACGCCGGCTTCGATGGGGGACGCCACGAACGGCCTGATGATCCCCGCTCCGAACATGCTGCAGAACATCCCTATCGCCGCGATCACCAACCACAGCACCAAGGCGAAGCGCCGCCTCTGACCCTCACCGGCGAGCACCGCGACCAAGCCGAGGAGCGATACGGCCAACCCCGCGAAGACCGGGCCCTCCGGAGTTTGCCCCAGAACGACGCTCAGAGCGCCGTGCGTGTCGAAGGAAGCGGCGAAAGGTCGCCAACCTTCCCCCCTGAGCATGCCCAAGGGACCGGAGTGCCCGAACCATCCGGCGCTCCAGGGAAGCAGAAGAGCCCACCCCGCGGCGATGCCTCCCAAGGCCATAGCGCCGTAACGCCATACCGCCGTGGCTCTGGTGAAGATCGCTCTCGACGTGGAGAGCAGTACGGCCACGACCACGTACATCACGAGCGCGCCTGGCACGAAGGCAGCCGACACGGCGGAGCCCAAGGCGACCCTCGCTACCGCGCGCGTTTCGCTCCACGCCGGAGGCCGCGACCATCCGACCAAACGGGCGAGCGAAAGGATCACCCATGGGGCAGCGGCGCCGAAGATGAGAGCTCCAACCGAACCGGCCCGGAGTCCGGCGTATCCGACCGGGCCGAAGAGGTAGACGGCACCTGCAACGATCCTTCCCGGCCTATCGACCAGGTCGGAAACCAGCCTGTAGGCGCCGGCGAAGGCAACTATGCCCAGGATCGCGATCATCAGTTTCTGGGCTGCGGCCGCTCCTCCGAGCGCGGCGACCTGGAACATGCCGAGGAAGACGAGGGCGGGAGAACTGGGGCCGGGCTGCCCGAGTCCCGTTCCACGCCACGGGGACCCGAACGCTCGCCACAGGCCGATGCTTCGATCCGGGAAGGGCAACAGCTCCCCGACCGCGATATCTCCGGACCACCACACTCCCCGGAATCCAAGGATCAGGGCCAGCACGACGATCGAAACCGCCACGCCGAACCATCCCTTGAGAGCGACGCCGAACAGTTTGGCCTGCGTGGTCCTCCGAGCCAGGAGCTCTGCTCGGCGCCCCCACGCTTCTTCCATCCGATCGCGCTGGTGGCTGATGTAGAAACGAACCCTCTTCGCTTGGCTCACCGTTAGACGCGCCAGCTTGAGGTCGGACACCTTGCGGCGCTTCTGTATCCGGCTACGTTCCGAGAGCGTCTGCGGCACCTGGCCGACGTTCCACAGAAGGGCGCGGGACAGAGCCGCGATCTCTCTGGGCTGTCGTAGAACGATGAAACCCAGCATCTCCGCGATCGTCATCAGGAGGAAGGCAGGGATGAGCCCGATCAAACGCAAGGTAGATGCGTTCTTGAAGACGGTTCGGAACCTGTTACGTCTGATGAAGTAGCGCGATGGCTCGAAGGGCGAGAACCTCTTGCCACGCGCCATCGCCACCGCGTGACGCGCGCACGCCCGCGGTTCGACCCTGATGACGTGTCCCGCCAACCGGGCGCGCCAGCAGAGGTCCACGTCCTCGGAGTAAGCGCGCATCCGCGCATCCCAGCCCTTGAGATCCTTGAAGACGTCGTGACGGACCAGCATGCAGGTCGAGGTGACGTAGAACACTTCACTCATCGTGTCGTGCTGACCGAGATCGATCTCGCCCTCTTCCAGACCCTTGTACGGATAACCGAAGCTGTCGATCAACATGCCGACCTCTTCGAGACGCTGGGGGTCGTCCCAGGCGACGATCTTGGGGCCAACTATCGCGGTGGTCTGATCGGCGGTGATCCTCTCGACCATCCGCTGCACGGACTCCCGTTCCAGCGCCACATCGTCGTGCACGAAGAGAAGGAGATCCGCATCGGTACGGACCCTCGACATCGCCCAGTTGATCGCACCACCGAAGCCGAGGGCACGGGGTGTTCGCAGGTATCCCCACCGACGACCCTTGGCGAGGTGGCGCTTCGCGATCCTTCGGATCTGCGGACGCTGCCGGGAATCGAAAGTGGCATCGTCGACCACGAGGATGTCGAGCTGCTTGTACGTCTGTTGCGAGAGCGAGGCGAGACACTCACTCAGCCATTCGCGACCGTTGTGCGTTACGACGACGGCAAGGATGCTCGGCGAATCCTGTTCGCGCGGTTGGATGTCCGGCTCGGGGCCGGTCCTGGTCGCCATCTGGTCCTAGGCCCGTTCCGGGGTGTGCGCGGTCTCGGCCGGCACCCCGTAGAGAGTGGTGCGCCGGCGCGGTGTCCTGCCTATCGAACGGACGAGTTCTTCCATCTGTGAAACAGCGAGCTCCTGTCCATGACTGGCTCCGGCGGCGCGCGAGATGTTCTCATCCATCAAGGTGCCGCCG
>JBKHYB010000132.1:0-5243 GCA_046565725.1 Actinomycetota bacterium | reverse complement strand
GCATCAAGAATGCCCACGGCACCACCGTCAACGACGTCGTGCTCGCCGCAGTGACCGGAGCCTTGCGCCGGATGCTGCTGGCGCGTGGCGAGCAGGTCAACGACACCGAACTGCGGTCCATGATCCCGGTATCGGTCCGGGCCGATGCCGACCGAGGAGCACTCGGCAACAAGATCGCGACGATGTGGGCGACGCTTCCGGTGAGGATCGCCGACCCCGTGAAACGCCTCAAGGCCGTCAACGAGCACATGGGCGATCTGAAGAATTCGGGTCAGGCCGTCGGTGCTCAGATCCTGACCTCGCTCGGCGAATACGCACCGCCGACGATCCTGGCCCAGGCCTCTCGCCTCGTACAACGCCAGCGGGCCTACAACCTCACGATCACCAACGTGCCCGGCCCCCAGATCCCGCTGTATGCCTCGGGCCGCAAGATGCTCGAGGTCTACCCGGTCCTGCCGCTGGCCGGCAACACGGCTCTCGGCGTTGCGCTGTTCTCTTACAACGGAGGCATCGGCTTCGGGTTACTCGGCGACTACGACGCGGTCCCCGACCTAGCCGTCCTCGCCGAAGGCATCGAGAAATCGATAGCCGAACTCCTAGCCACCATCCCCAACTAACCCATTTCTTCGTCAGAATGCGGTCGCTATGCGACCGCATTCTTCGTCGAAATGTGGTGGCTATACGACCATTTGGACGCGCAGAGATTCAGTCGGCGCGCCGGACGTCTCGGACCTCGCCGGCTTGGACCGAGAGGATGTCGGTCGTTCCATCGGGCCACCTGATCTTGACCTGAGCCCGGTCTGCAACTCCCAGACCGAGGTGCACGTAGCCGACCTCGGACTGAGCGTGGTAACTCATCTCGTCGTTCAGGTAGCGCCAGTAGCCACCCTGAGAGGTGAGCACCCTGATCCGAGTGCCTAAGCCCAACGGGTTGGCAGGCGGCCCGAGCAGTCGAAGACCGGCCCAGTTCCCGGCCTCCGAGACGTTGCGGAGCAGAGACACGGCCCCACGATGCTGTAGGTGGCCGTTGGTGACGAACACATCCACCCGTCCATCCCGGTCGAAGTCCGCGGTCGCCACCGAATCCCCTGCCCCGAGACCGCGTTGATCGATGCCCGCAGCCTCTACCTTGCGGAAGCCACTGCCCTCGTTCAAGTAGACAGCGTCGGGCGCATCCGCTTCCGACAGTGGCGCACCCCGAGAAACGCCCTGCACTATGTAGAGATCGAGGTCCCCGTCGTTCTCGACGTCGAGCCAAGCGGCGCTACGCCCATCTTCGAGCGGCATCCGCTGGAACTCGAACAGAGTTCGCCCGTTGTTGCGCCACAGGGTCGCTTCGGTGCCGGTAACCGTCAGAAGATCCACCCGTCCATCTCCGTCGAAGTCCTCCCACGACACCGAGTCGATGACCTCTCCCGTGATACCGACAAGCTCGGTCTCGACGAACGCACCGCTGTCGTTCCTATAGAAGCGAGAGCCGAGCGCGCCGTGACCGGCCACCAGGAGGTCCGGATCTCCGTCCCTATCGACGTCCGCCCACGCCGAATCGGCCGTCGCGAACTCGCGTGCCACAACGGACGACAGCGCGACGAACGTTCCCCCATCGTTGCGGAACAGCCGGCTCGGTTGACCGGACCGAACCTCGTTGCCGAGGAACAGATCGAGATCGCCGTCGCCGTCGAGGTCGAACCAGTTGACGGTCCTGCCGCGACCCAGCGGGTCCAGCACGCCCATCCTCCGCGCGACATCTGTCGGCTCGTCGGAGGTAGACAGCAACAGCTGGTTGGGCCCCGTCCCCTCGCCACGTTGAGCCCCGGAGACGCACATCAGGTCGGGGGTGCCGTCACCGTCGGCCTCTCCCCACGAACACGTATGCCGGTCGTAATAGGTGCGCCCCACGGGTAAGCGATGGATCCAACCATCGTCGATCGGCCCGAAACCATCTGCGCCTCCGGCCAACAGCCACGGAGCTCGCTTGTGCCGGTTGATCAGCAGGTCCGGATAGCCGTTGCCGTCACGGTCGAACCAGGCAGAGCCCCAGGTGGGCGTCGACTCACCCGGTATCCCGAACCTCTCGGAAACATCCCGGAAGGCGATCGGTGCTCGGGGGTCGGCTGCCGACCGAGGTCTACGCTTGGACGAAAGGGAAGCATCGACCAACGAACCGATCGAAGACACCAGCAACGGAACCCAGACGAAGACCGCCACCAGCAGCACCCACCGAGGCAGGCGGACCGTTACGCGGTTGTCATGCCGTCTCTCCATCGCGGTAGAGACACCCGAGGGGGTCTCGACCGTTCCATGTTCGGTGTCTCTGAGATCGGCGCGGCGTCACCTGTCCCAGGAAAGCGTCGATATGCGGTGGAAAGTTGGGAACCGCGTGCGTCGGGGCCCTGCTCAGTCTCTCTTCGAGGACTCCCACAGGTCGTAGCGGCGCCAGACCTCGATCGCACGGCGCTCGTACTCGGCGTAGTCGCCGTCCGCGGCGATGTCCGGGTCGAAGACCGAGTCGGCGAAGCCGACCATCTCGGCCCCCGCGTCGAGATAACCGAGGTAGTTCTCGGCCGTTATCCCTCCGGTGCACAGGATCTTGGTGTCGTTGAGGGGGCCGAGGATCGACGAGATGTAGTCCGGCCCCCCGAGCGACTCGGCCGGGAAGACCTTGACCCAGTCGGCTCCGGCCTGGACGGCCCGGAAGATCTCGGTCGGGGTCGAGGCTCCCATGCAGATCGGCACGCTCAATTCGTGGGCGGCATCGACGATCTCGGGTACGACCACGGGCGTGACGATGAACTCGGCCCCCGCGTCGTAGGCCTCTTTGACCTGCTCGGGAGCCGTCACCGTGCCGGCACCCACGATGGCGTCGATCCGGCCGGCCACGTCGGCGATGGCGTCGGTCGCTCCCGGGGAGTTGAGGGTCACCTCGACCGCCTCGAATCCGCCCCGTACGGCCGCCCCCATACCCTCTACGGCGTGCTCGGCAGCCCGGGTACGGAAGATGGCGATCAGCGTTGCATCCCGCAGACGCTTCGCACGTTGCTCGAAAAGTTTCTGGTTCATGGTTCTCCTTCGCCGGTGGGGCCGCCCGCGGACCCGGGAATCGCGAGGGCAGGTAAGCAGGTTAACCGAGAGCCCGACGCTAAAGGGGCCCGTCCGGCGAGCGGAACGAGCAGGTTTTCTGCCACTCCGGGCCGGATGACCGCGAACCTGTCGCACCCCGGCGATATCTTGACCGAAGGCCCTCAGATGGGCTCCGCGAACGCTTCGAGGAGGGCAAGACCAGGTGGCAGACACCGGCGAGAACATGGTCGGCAGGGTGCTGGGGACGGAGGATTCGACCCCGCTCGAGTTCTGGGTCGGCATCGCCGAGGACCACTACCTGCAGCTCGACGAGGTGGTGGCGACCGAGCGCACCCCACCCGGGGGCGAGCCCGTGAAGATCTACGGGATCGTCAGTAACATCCGCGCCCGCCACGAGGGAGCGCGCTTCGACTCCGACGTATTCCTCATCGAAGACGGCGTGCTGCCCGGCGAGGTGACCGAAGCGGCCATGGTTACCGCTACCCGGGTCGAGCCCGAGGTCTTCATCCCTCCCCTGCCCGGGGCCGCGGTTCGCAAGGCCGAGGGCAAAGAGCGCGACATCGCCCTGTTCTTCGACTCGATGGAGCACCGGCTTCCCGCCGGGGCGACGCGCGACGGCGAACCCGTCTTCCTCAACTTCGAGTTCATCGATGGCACCCGTGGTGCGCACATCAACATCTCGGGGATCTCCGGTGTGGCGACCAAGACCTCGTATGCCACCTTCTTGCTCTATTCGATGTTCAACTCCAAGGCGCTGGGGGGCGATGCCCTCAATAGCAAGGCATTGATCTTCAACGTCAAGGGCGAGGACCTGCTGTTCCTCGACCATCCGAACATCCAGACCGACGACGACGCCCGTGAGCGCTACCGGCGGCTCGGCCTCCCCCCCGGACCGTTCTCCAGTGTCGCCTTCTACGCGCCGCCGAGGCAAGGCGATAAGAACGCGGCCCCCGACGTGGCGAGCCGCACCCAGGGCGTGATGCCCTTCTTCTGGACGATCGAAGAGTTCTGCGCGGAAGAGCTGCTCCCGTTCGTGTTCGCCGACGTAGAAGACGACCGTCAGCACTACACGATGGTGGTGCACAACGTCGCCGCCAAACTGAAGTCCGAGCACGTCGCGGCCGGCGACGGAGCCGTATCGATCGAGGGCACGACGATCCGCACGTATCGCGAACTCGTGGCCTTCATCGAGGAACAGGTCCAGCAGGTGGACGGCTGGGCAGGTCCCGTCATCGGTCAAGGCACGATCAACGCCTTCGTCCGCCGCCTGCACGGTTCGGTGCGGCCGCTCGACCGGCTGATCCGTGGGGACATCCCCAACCCCAGCAAGCATCGGGTCGAGACCGAGAAACAGGTCACGGTCGTCGACATCCACAACCTCCCCGACCGGGCGAAGCGTTTCGTGGTCGGTGTGGTCCTTCGCCGCACGTTCGAACAGAAGGAGCGATCGGGCGTAGCTCGTCCGCTGCTGTTCGTGGTCCTCGACGAGCTCAACAAGTACGCACCCGCGGAGGGGGCGTCGCCCATCAAAGAGATCCTGCTCGATGTCGCCGAGCGCGGCCGTTCGCTCGGCGTGATCCTGATCGGTGCGCAGCAGACGGCGAGTGAGGTCGAAGGCCGCATCGTGGGCCAGTGCTCGATCCGGGTCGTGGGACGTCTCGATCCCGCCGAAGCTCAGCGCGGCACCTACGGGTGGCTGCGAGGACCGGCGCGCGACCGGGCCACGATCATGAAGCCCGGCACGATGATGGTCTCGCAGCCGGAGATACCGGTCCCGTTGGCTCTCGAGTTCCCGTTCCCCGCATGGGCCAGCCGTCCCAGCGAAGCCGGAGCCAACCCGGCCGCGACCGACCAGCCCGACGACCCTCTCGAAGGATTACCGAAAGCGTGAGGTTCCTCCACACCGGCGACTGGCACGTCGGCAAGTCACTCGTAGGCCTCAGTCGGGCCCCCGAGCAAGAGGCCGTCCTGGACGAGATCGTCGAGATCGCAAGGAAGCACGAGGTCGACGCGACGCTTGTGGCCGGCGACCTCTTCGACTCCACCGCGCCGTCCCCCGAGGCGGAGCGGATCGTCTACAAGGCGTTGCTCGGGTTGGCGGAGACGGGAGCGGTCGTCGTGGTTCCGGGCAACCACGACAACGATCGCCGCCTCGCCGCGGT
>JBKHYB010000131.1:0-5261 GCA_046565725.1 Actinomycetota bacterium | reverse complement strand
CCAATCGCTCGGACGATATCCGGGGCCTATTCCGCTGGGGGTGCGGGTTGTTAGGCATCGAGTGCAAGAAGACGGCGGAGTGGCGAGTGGCCGTCTCCAAACGCCCCCATGTGGAGTTCATGGATACCTTCATCGGCCCGAAGTGTTGATCTCAGCGGGGTAAGTTATCCCTCGCGCCGCGGTATCCGAACGGTACAGGAGATGCACTCAAACTGCATTGGTCGCAAGGCCGTGTGGGTTCGAATCCCACCCGCGGCACATCGGATAGTTCGGGGGCCTTTCGGCCCCCGATATCCTGCACGGATGCGTATCCAGAAGAACCTCGCCGAGGTTCGGGAGCGGCTCAACAAGGCGCGTGAGGATCTGCGGATCGCACAGGAGCAAGTGGTGTTCCTGGGTGATGTCTTGGAGGACGCCAAGACCAGGGCCCTCGTGTCCGAGACGCCGCTCGCCGACCGCGAGTATCAGGATGCGCAGGGCGACTATCAGCGGGCCTGCAAGGCGCGCGACCGGGTCGCCGAGGAGATCAAGGAACTGGAGGCGGAACAAGATCGCCTCCTCGACAAGATGCTGGGGTAACGGTGACAGAGATCACTACGAAGACGAGGATCCTGATAGCGGAGGACGAGGCGATCATCCGTCTGGACCTCAAAGAGATGCTCGAGGAAGAGGGCTTCGAGGTCGTGGGCGAGGCATCCGACGGCGATGCCGCGATCCGCCTGGCCGCAGAGCACGGGCCCGACCTCGTGATCATGGACGTCAAGATGCCGGGCATGGACGGGTTGACGGCCGCCGAGCAGATCCGGGACCGGGGACTCGGGGCGGTGCTGATACTGACCGCCTTCTCGCAGAGAGACCTGGTGAGGCGCGCTGCGGACGCCGGCGCCATGGGCTACGTCGTCAAGCCGTTCCAGAAGTCCGACCTGATGCCGGCCATCGACATCGCCATCGCTCGTTACCAGCAACTGGATGCCCTGCAGCGGGAGGCTTCGAGCGCCACCGAGGCCCTCGAGGCCCGCAAGATCGTGGACCGGGCCAAGGGCAAGCTGATGGACGGCCAGGGCCTCTCAGAGGCGGAGGCGTTCCGGGTGATCCAGAAGAAGGCGATGGACGAACGGCGTCCGATGCGGGACGTGGCTCAGGAGATATTGGACTCCTAAAGGCGAATCCGACTTCCTGGTCCCGCAGAAGAACGGATCTAACCCCCAGATATTCCTTCATCCGCTCCACATTTGGGTACACTATGCCCGCTTCCCGCCTGGGAAGCATGGGCGGATCTCGCACGCGGGTCGTGGGGACTACATCCGCCCAGAGGGTTCGTGGAAGATAGCAAGGGGGATTCACATGAAGAGGTCTAAGTGGCTGACGCTGTTGGCCATGCTCCTCGCCGTAGCCCTCGTAGGCGCTGCCTGTGGCGGCGACGACGGGGATGACACGGATGACGCCGGTGGCGACACGGGCGCCAAGGACTGCACCTGGACGATCGGCACGATGGGTGCCCTCTCCGGTGACTACGCTTCGATCGGTCAGCCGATCTACAACGGCCTCGAGTACGCCGTTGACCACCTGAACGAGGCCGGCGAACTCGCCTGCACCCTCGAGATCCAGAAAGAGGACTCGCAGGGCAACCCCGACCAGGCTCCGCCTCTGGCACAGAGCCTCGTCGAGAACGAGACGCTCGTCGCCGTGGTCGGCCCGTACTTCTCGGGTGAGACCCTCGCTACGGGTGACATCTTCAACGACGCCGGCATCGCATTCGTGACGCCGTCGGCCACCAACGCGACCATCGACGACCAGGGTTGGGGCACCTTCTTCCGCGCCGTCGGTGACGACGAGGTGCAGGGCACCCAGGCCGCCAACTACCTGGCGAACGGTCTGGGCGCATCGACCGTCGCAGTGGTCCACGACAACCAGGACTACTCGAAGGGTCTCGCCGACATCGTGAAGTCCGAGCTCGGCTCGGCCGCCAAGGGTCCCTTCATCATCAACCCCGAAGAGACCGACTACTCGGCCGTTGTGGCTCAGGTTAAGGACTCCGGCGCCGACGCCGTCTTCTACGGTGGTTACGCTCCGCAGGCCGGTCCTCTCGCCCAGCAGCTCAGCGAGGCCGGTGTCGAGGCGCAGTTCCTCTCCGACGACGGCACCAAGGACAACTCCTTCGGTGAGCTCGCCGGTCCGGGCGCTGCCGGTGCCCAGGTGACCTGCCCGTGTGCAGACCCGAACCAGGTCGAGGGTGGCGCCGACTTCGTCTCCGGCATGGAAGAGGCCTACGGTGAGCCCCCCGGCACGTTCGCTGCCGAGGCTTACGACGCCGTTCACCTCGTCGCCGAGGCCCTGAAGGACTTCACGGGCGACGACGCGATCGAGGATGTCCGTGCGGGCATCATCGAGTACCTCGGTGGCGTTGAGGGCTACCAGGGCATCGTCAAGCCCTACACCTTCAGCGACACCGGTAACGCCGAGGTCGGCCCTGAGGGCATCTTCGTCTACGAGTGGGACGACGCCGCAGGCGACTTCGTGATCAAGGGCTCGGTCGACGAGCTCGCCGGTTAACCGGCACCAGTGACTTGATGAGGGGGGCCCATGGTGGCCCCCCTCTTTCTGACCTAGACTTGCCGACTGGTTCGCTAGGTTTGGTATCCCTATAGGCACTACTCGACGACGGGGGGCTGCTTGGACTGCAATACCGGCCTGTTAGGCCCCACTTTCGTACAAGGCCTACTCCTGGGCTTCATCTACGCCCTCATCGCCCTCGGATACACGATGGTGTACGGGGTTCTGAAGCTCATCAACTTCGCTCACGATGCGGTGTTCATGGTGGGTGGAGTCATGGCCTTCTACGTATTCGGTCAGTGGTTCGGTCTTACCGATCCGTTGACGGGGCTGGCACTCATCATGGTTCTGCTCGCGATAATCGTTGTGGGCGGTCTGGCTTCTTCGGGCGGTGCTGTTCTGCTCGAGAGAACCGCGTACCGGCCGCTACGCAAACGTCACGCCGCGAGGCTGTCGTATCTGATCTCGGCGATCGGCGCATCCTTCTTCGCCACGTATCTGTTCCAGCAGTCTTTCCTGCTGGGTCCGGCGAAGCGAAGCTTCCCGAACGTGATGGCAACGCAGGAAGCGTTCGAGGTGTTCGGTTCTCGGGTTAACAACACCGACGTGTTGATCGCGGTGACCGTGATCGTCTGTCTGTTCATGTTGGACCGACTGATCAATCAGACCCGTACCGGCCGGAGCATCCGTGCCCTTTCCGAAGACGTCGTCGCTGCCCAGCTGATGGGCGTGAACGTCACGCGGGTCATCGTGCTCACGTTCGCTATCGGTGGTTTCTTCGGCGGTGTCGCGGGTTCGCTCTACGGCATCCAGTTCGGGAACGTCGCTTGGAACATGGGCTTCATCCCCGGCGTCAAGGCGTTCACCGCGGCGGTCCTTGGAGGCATCGGTAACATCCGGGGTGCCATGCTCGGCGGTCTGTTGCTGGGACTGATCGAGAACATGAGCGTCGTATGCCTCGGCTCCGAGTGGAAGAACGTCGTTGCATTCGTGGTTCTGCCGCTCGTGCTGATCCTGAGGCCTACCGGCATCCTCGGTGAAAGGATCGGTGGCTGATGGCGACGGGAGCGAACAAACTCCAGAACAACGTCCTGGGCCCACTGAAGCCGGTCCAAGACTTCTTCGGCAAGCTCGGTTACTTCAACTACCTGGTTGCCGGTGCGCTGATGCTGTTGGTCCCGGTGGCCATGGAAGCGGATCTGATCCCTTACCTCCAGGGCGGTTTCGGAACCAACGTCCTGTTCCTGACGGGAGTGTGGATCCTTCTCGCACTCGGCTTGAACGTCGTGGTCGGGATGGCAGGTCTTCTCGACCTGGGTTACGTCGCCTTCCTCATGCTGGGCGCGTACACGACGGCACTCTTCACGGAGTCGGGGGCGGACACGCAGTTCCACTTCGCGATCCTGAACCCGTGGCTGGTCCTGCCGATCGCGCTGGTCGTGGCGATGCTGGCAGGTGTGGTCCTCGGTGTACCGACACTGCGACTGCGCGGTGACTACCTGGCCATCGTGACGCTCGGGTTCCACGAGATCGTTCGCCAGACGATGAACAACCTCACGATCACCAACGGTTCCCGGGGCATCTTCGGGATCCCGCACCCGTCGGTGCCGGGAACGATGGAGGGCGGAGGGTTCGGCTTCGTCGAACTGGGGCTCGATGCCACGCCCTACTGGCAATGGTTACTCGTGCCGGCGATCCTGCTGGCGGTGATGATGATCAAGCACCTCGAGAACTCCCGGGTCGGCCGCTACTGGACCGCGATCCGAGAGGACGAGGTCGCTGCCGCTGCGATGGGTGTGCCGGTGACCAAGATGAAGGTTCTCGCCTTCGTGATCGGCGCCTCCACCTCTGGGGTGGCGGGGTGGATCTACGCGGTGAAGTTGAACTTCATCAGCCCCAACAACTTCCCGTTGTTGCAGTCGATCCTCGTTCTATCGGCGGTTGTGGTCGGTGGTCTCGGTTCGATCGCAGGTGCGGTGTTGGGTGCCGTTCTTGTCATCATGCTGCCGGAGATCGTGCGTGAGGCCTCCGGAGGGGCCGAGATCTTCGGTTTCGACATCTAGACCGGCCGTATCGCGGTCTTCGGTGTTCTCCTGATCCTCGTGATGATCTTCAAGCCCGGCGGTCTGCTCGCTGCTAAGCGTCGTCGCGTCGAGCTATCCGAGGCAGGCGCTGCCGACATGGTGATCAGCGAGACGGTGGATGTCGATGCTCCCGTCGTCGAGCAACCGGTAACCCACGACGAGAAGGCGGTGGTCACCGAAGGTGACGACGTTCGTTCCCCCTCGGAAGGGGGTGAGGAGCGATGACGATCCTCAAGGTCGATAACGTGACGATGGACTTCGGCGGATTGCGCGCTCTGGGCAACGTTCAGTTCGAGATCAACGAGGGTGAGATATTCGGTCTCATCGGTCCGAACGGAGCCGGCAAGACGACGCTGTTCAACTGCATCACGGGGGTTTACAACCCGACCGAAGGCGCTGTCACTTTCCTCGGTTCTTCGATCACGGGCAAGCGTCCCGACCAGATCGTCGAGGAAGGGATCTGCCGTACCTTCCAGCAGATCCGTTTGTTCCCCAACATGACCGCCCTCGAGAACGTCTTCATCGGGGTGGATGCTCGTCACTCCACCTCCGTGCTCGGAGCGATGTTCAAGTCCTCCAAGCACCGTCGCGAGGAGCGTGAGGGCGAAGCGAAGGCACTCGAGC
>JBKHYB010000130.1:0-5282 GCA_046565725.1 Actinomycetota bacterium | reverse complement strand
TCCTCCGGCCGGCCGCAGGTCGGGCAGGCCGGGTCCCTCCGCACCTTGACCTCGGCGAACCGGGTGCCTTGTGCATCGAAGGTCAGCAACCGTCCGACCAGCGGTTCGCCGTATCCCACTATCAGTTTGAGAGCCTCGTTAGCTTGGAGACTTCCGATGATGCCTGGGAGCACGCCCAGGACCCCAGCTTCGCTTCAGGTAGGGGCCAGTTCGGGAGGAGGCGCCTCAGGATACAGGCACCTGTAGCAAGGGCCTTCGAAAGGCACGAAGGTCGATGCCATCCCCTCGAACCGGAAGATCGAACCGTGAACGACCGGCTTCCTCATCTCGACCGCAACGTCGTTGATGATGTAGCGCGTCTCGAAGTTGTCCGAGCCGTCGATGATGATGTCGTAGCCCGACAGGATCTCTCGCACGTTGGACTCGTCGAGTCGCACCGCGTGGACGTTCACTTGGACGTCGGGGTTCAAGTTGTTGATGTAATCGCGCGCCGACTCGGCCTTTAGCTGCCCGACGGTCGCCGTGGAGTGGATCACCTGCCGTTGCAGGTTCGACTCCTCGACGACGTCGTTATCCACGATGCCGATCGTTCCGACCCCGGCGGCGGCCAGGTAGAGCAGAGCGGGAGAACCCAAGCCTCCGGCCCCCAGGGACAGCACCTTCGCATCGAGCAGCTTCTGCTGTCCCGCCTCGCCTACCTCTGGAAGCAGGAGATGCCGCGAGTAACGGTCCCTCTGCTCGCGCGTCATCACTTTGGGGATCGAGAAATCGAAGCCGAGATCCTTCCACTTCGTGAAGCCGCCGATCATCGAAGAGACGTTCGAATACCCGAGCTCCTGGAGGGTCCTCGTGGCGAAGGCGCTTCGCACTCCCCCGGCGCAGTACACGACGACCTCCGCGTCCTTGTCCGGGAGGACGTCTTCCACCCTGGATTCGAAGTGGGCGCGCGACAGATGCTTGGCTCCGCGGATGGCCCCATCGGCCACCTCGTCCTGTTCCCGGATATCGAGGATCGTGAAGTCGTCACCGGCCTCGAGGCGCCGGCGCACCTCCTCGGGGGGAACCTCGGAGATCTGCTCCTTGACCTGCTTCAGCAGGTCCCGGAAGTTAGTCATGTTCGTACCTTACCAATAGTGGAAACTACCCGTTCCCCGCCTCCAGCGCGGCTTTGACCTCGGCCACGCGGGGATTGACCAGCAGCCGGCCGCCGACCTTCAGGGTCGGCACGGTCCGGAAACCGCCGGAAGCCCGCTTGATCGTCTCATCGTAGGAGTGGTCGGCATCGACGTCGACCTCCGTGAAAGCGATGCCCTGCTCGGCCATCTGGCGTTTCAGGCGGATGCAGTATCCGCACCAGGGGGTCGTGTACATGACCACTTCTTGTGTCTGGATCACTTTCACCAAGCTTCCTTCGGTTGTTCCATCCTCGCCACCGTCGGGGGAAGATAACGAGCACTCATGAGCCAGGATTCCCACCCGACCAAACGGACCAAACGCGAGGCGACGCAGACGCGCTCGTTCGGCTCGTCGAGCCGGGAGAACCATGATGCCTCTTCCTTCTATGCCCGTGGCCTGGCCCAGGCGAAACTCTCCGAGGACACCACCCTCAACGACTCGCCGGTGGAGAACGAGTTCTTCTGCCACAGCTCGGAGGATATGAACGAGCTGCCGGACAACTGCGTGGCGCTGATGGTGACCTCGCCGCCGTATCACGTGGGCAAGGACTACGACTCGGACACGTCCTTCGCCGAATACCTGACGTTGCTGGAGAAGGTCTTCACCGAGACTTACAGGGTCCTGGAACCGGGGGGCCGCGCGGTTATCAATGTCGCCAACCTCGGACGCCGTCCCTATATCTCTCTGTCGTCCCTGGTCGTGGGGGTGATGGAGCAGATCGGGTTCCTGATGCGCGGGGAGGTCATCTGGCGGAAGGGGAAGGCGGCTTCGGGGTCCACCGCCTGGGGATCGTGGAGATCCGCCTCCAACCCGACCTTCCGCGACGTGCACGAATACGCCCTCTGCTTCAGCAAGGGTCGCTTCCAGCGGGTGCGGAAGGGCGAGTCGACGATCTCGCGGGATGACTTCATCGATGCGACGCTGTCCGTCTGGGACATCCAGCCGGAATCCGCGAAACGGGTCGGGCATCCGGCCCCCTTTCCGGTCGAACTACCCAAGCGTTTCATCGAGCTGTACACCTACAAGGGAGACCTGGTGCTCGATCCCTTCCTCGGATCGGGGAGCACCGCCGTTGCCGCCGTGCAGACCGCCAGACGCTTCATCGGTTACGACACCGACCCGGAATACATCGAGATCGCGCGCGAACGGGTCGAGAAAGCTCGTTCGGAGGTCTCGAAGCCGTGAGAGCGGTGGTGTTCGCCGGGAACGGCGAAGTGCGGCTGGACGACGTCCCAACCCCGCAGATCCTGGAAGGCTCCGATGCCATCATCAGGGTCTCGCTGGCGGCCATCTGCGGCTCCGACCTGCACCTGCTCGATGGGAAGACGCCGGGGATGAAAGTGGGCGGCGTCATCGGGCACGAGTTCGTTGGTGTGGTCGAGGAGTCGTCCGCGATCGCACCCGGTACCCGCGTGCTGGGATCGTTCCTGATCGCCTGCGGACGGTGCGTGAACTGCAGGGATCGACGCTTCAACTTCTGCGAACGGCGAAGGGCGCTGGGACTCGGACGACTCACCGGGGACCTCGACGGCGCGCAAGCCGAGTTCGTCCGGGTGCCCGACGCAACCATAAACCTCAAGGTCCTCGAAGGAGCGCTCGTATCACTGACGGACGAGCAGGTCCTGTTCGGTGGCGACGTTCTGACGACCGGCTTCTATGGGGCGCATCTCGCCGGACCGGCACGTTCGGTCGCGGTCGTGGGAGCAGGTCCGATCGGGATCTTCACGGCCCTAGCCCTGCGCAGCCGAGGATGCGACGTGCTGATCCTCGACACGGACCCCCGGCGGGTCGAATCTGCCGAACGCTTGCTGGGAGGTGGCGCCCTGCTGGCCACGGAGGACGTCTCCGACGCGGTCGCGGAAGCAACGTCTGGAACCATGGTGGACGCCGCGATAGATGCCGTCGGCACCATCCCGGCCTTCAAGAGCGCGATGAGGATAGTTCGGGACGGGGGCCGGGTGGTCGTGATCGGCGTCTACGGTGCGGAGCGCTACGAGCTGCCGATGGGTATGGCGTGGATCAGGGGATTGGAGATCGTCTTCTCGGGCATGGCCAACATCCACGGGCATTGGGATGACGCCCTTGCATCCGTCACCAGAGGTGAGGTGGACCCGAGCACGATCGTTACCCACCGGATGGCTCTCGACGACGCGGAAGAGGCCTACAGGCTGTTCGCCGCCCGCGAGGCGATGAAGGTGACCCTCACGCCCTGAGGGGCTACTTCTGGCGAGTCTTCTCGGCGACGATCTCTTCGGCCGACTTGCCGCATCCGGGACAGAACTTCGACTCGGCAGGCACGTTCACCGCGCAGAAAGGACAGGTCCCTTCGACCGGCTCTTCCTTGTAGCCCTCTTTCAGGCCGGTCTTGAACTCCTTGCTGGCCTGACCCATCGACCGAGCCAGCTTCGGGAGCCGCGAGGCTCCGAAGAGAAGGAGCAGGACGACGAGCACCAGGATCATCTCGCCTGCACCGAAGTTACCCATCGCGTTCTCCTTAAGCGTCCCTAAGTGCCGGGATGATCTCGCTGCCCAGCAACTCCACGTCTTCCGGATCGCTCAACTGGAAGGGCAATACCCCCAGCGTGACGATCACCTCTTCGACCCCCAATCGGGCCAGTTCCCCGAGCCGGTCGGTCACCTCGCCGACGGTCCCCGCGAAACGCGACTCCTTGGTTCCATCCCAGGATACTTCCGACAGCACGCCATCCGGCGTTCGATCGACCAATCTCTCGAACCGGCGCCGGGCGTCGGCCTCATCCCTGCCGACCAGGACGTAAGCCCCCACCGACCGCCGCAACGGTCGGTCCCGGCCCACCTCTTCGCAGATGCGCTCGCAGGCCTCTAGACGCTCGCGATAGACCGACGTCGGTCCGAGCCAGGAGAAGTTCCAACCGTCGGCATACCGAGCCGCGGTCTTCAGGAGATAGTCGCCCTTACCTCCGAACCAGATCGGGGGCCGCGGCTGCTGCACGGGACCAGGCCGGCAGATCGCTCCGTCCACGTGGCAATGGCGGCCGGAGTAGGTGACCTCCTCGCCTTCTAGGAGGCGAGCGATGATCTCTGCAGATTCCCCCAGGCGAGCGATCCTCACACCGGGGGGGTCTAGCTCGATCCCCGCGGCGGAGTACTCGGTGGCGTACCAGCCCGCGCCCATCCCGATATCAACCCGCCCCCCAGAAAGACGATCGAGCGTCGCCGCCATCTTCGCCAGGAGGGCCGGGGCTCGGAAATCGTTGCAGAGGGTCAGGGATCCCAACCGAACCCGCTCGGTTAGGGCAGCCAACCCTGCCAACGTCGTCCAGCACTCGAGGGCGCCCTGGGGTGTATCGGGTCCGCCGTACTTCCCCCAATCCAAGAAGAGGTGATCGGAGACCCAGACGGAGTTGAAGCCGGCCTTCTCCGCGAGTTTGGCAACGCCGGCCACACTCTCCCAGGACACATCACGTCCCATGAACGAGGTGTCGTAGTGAGGAAGCGCCAGGCCGATCTTCATCCGGTGAGTGTAGTCAGAGCAAGTACCGGCGACGGACGTGCCGGATGCTTGAACCAGGCACTAGTATGTCGCCATGAAGGTCTCAGACATCATGACTTCAGCTGCCGTGACCGAGTCTGCCGACGACAACTTGGCGGAGGCGGCAGCGAAGATGCGCCAGCAGCAGACCGGCTCCCTGCTGATCACCGAGGGCAGCAAGCTCTCGGGGATCATCACCGAACGCGACGTTCTCCGAGTTGTGGCCGAAGGCAAGGACCCGAAAGCTACCGTCGTGCGTGACGAGATGACCTCCGATGTAGTCACGATCGACCCCGATACCTCGATCAAGGATGCGGCAGACCTCATGTTCAGCCACTGGTTCCGGCACCTGCCGGTCGTTGACAGAGATGGCGATGTGGTCGGCATCATCTCGACACGGGACCTCCTCAGGATCGTTTCGGCCGGCATGGACGAGCCCCAGAACCTCCAAGCCCTGACCGGGCACAAGCTCGCCCGTGACATCCGCCTTGACCGGATCGAAGCCGGAGACCTCGACTAGAGCTCCCGCACCGTCTTCAGGAGACGCTGGGCGTCGTGAGATACCTGGCGGACCATCACCTGGATGTTCTCGGGC
>JBKHYB010000129.1:0-5306 GCA_046565725.1 Actinomycetota bacterium | reverse complement strand
GGTCCTCATCCCTGAGACCGGCGATGGTCTCGAGGAGGGCTTGGAACTCGTGTTCCCGGTCGGCGACGCGGCCGCGTTCGATCTCGATGTATCCGCTGGCCAGACCGGAAACGGCCTCTTGCAGCAGCTCCATGGCCGAACGCATGAATACCTCTTGGGTATCTGCTCTCTGCGTATCTGATTCCCACTCGGAGAGGGCAGCGATCTCTTCCCACAGGACCTCGATCGCCACGATGTTGGCAAGGAGCACGTCGTGTAGCGCTATCCCGTCGAGGGCCCGTTTGCGACCCATTTCCGATAGCGCCTGAGAGAGTTGGGCGGTATCCACCTTCCCGGTGACGGCTCCGAGGGCCGCCAGAACGGCATCCCTCGCCGACCTAAGAGCATCCGCGATCGTGTCCGAGTCGGCCGAGCCGTAGGCGGGGATCCGTTCGGAATACGTGTGAACCAGCCGACGGGCGATGTGATCTACCTTCTGTTCCAGATGGGCCGCGGTCCGCAGCACCACCGGATCCATGCTCGTTCCGGTCACGTAAGAGGTGTCCCCTTCCACCCCCGCAGGATAGATGAGACCTTGGCCCCAAAGCCGGATAAGGGGCTAGGTGAGCTCTCCGATCACGATCGAGAGTACGTCGGCCGAGCCGTCCCCGGCCGCCTGGATGGCCAGCTCGTCGCCGGCCCGAAGCACCAGGAACCTCCCATTCTCCCCACGCGCCCGGCGGACGCTGTCTACGAAACGGGTGAGGTAGAGATCCTCCGCCTGTTTCTCGAGCTTCTCAAGGTCGATGACGATCGGCCCACCGCGGTGATCTCGGATACTGTCCATGCCCATCCTCCCGGGGAACTTTCGCTGCCCGCCGGAGCGTCCCGTGGACACTCCCATGGAAAAAGTATGCACCCCGCAGGGGAAACCTGCCGGGGGGAGAACCTCAGCGGAACGAGCGGGTGGACGGGGGCGCTTCGCTCAACACGCTCCGGCAGGGACAAGGGCCGGGGTGTTTCGTTCTGCTCGCATAACGGGGGTGTGATGAAGGACCGCATCAGGGATTGGCTTCGGGACCGGCGGCGCGCCAATGCTGCCAAGAAGAAGTCCATGAACCGTAAGACCACCTATGCGCTCACTGCAGCGCTGCTGGTATTGCTCGGTGCTTTCGCGTGGTCTATCGACCACCTCTACTTCGCCCCCGAGCCCGAGGGCACCGAACTCACCTTGGACCAACTCGCGGCCCTCGCCGGCGAGAAGCGCATCTCGAACGCCATCCTGCACGACGAGGACCTGATCGTTACCGGTGAGTGGGTGGCACCACCTCCTCCCGAGCCGGAGCCCAAGAAGAAGAAGGGCAAGGCATCGAAGGCCGAAGACGAGCGAACCGGCAAGAAGAACCCCACACAGGACCGCAAGGGCCGCGCCGGAGACCCCAAGGCAGAAGCGGAGCCCGAGGATCCTGTCGCGCCGGAGGGCGCGGGCACCTTCTGGGTCTCTTACCGCGATCCGATCACCGCCCAGTTGGTCGAGGTGCTCACCTCCGCGGGGGCCGAGGTGGAGATCGACCAGCAGACCGACAAGCAGGCCGTCCGTGCTGTCAGCACCTTCCTGCTCCCCTTGATGATCCTCGCCAACCTCTTCGCGCTGCTCTTCTCCGCCGGTCGCGGCGGAGGGTCCGGACTCGGCGAGATCGAGATGTTCGGCTCCATCCGGCGGGGCAAGATCAAGAAGGGCGCCTCCACGGTCTCGTTCGACATGGTCGCCGGTGCCGACGAAGCGGTGGCGGAACTCAAAGAGGTCCGTGACTATCTGATCAATCCTCAGAAGTACAAAGATCTCGGCGCCGCGCCTCCCAAGGGCGTGCTTCTCGTCGGCCCTCCTGGTTGCGGGAAGACGCTGATGGCCAAGGCGATCGCAGGCGAGGCCGGGGTCCCGTTCTTCTCGGTCGCGGGGGCCGAGTTCGTAGAGGCCCTCGTCGGCGTCGGCGCCGCCCGTGTGCGTGACCTCTTCGCTCGTGTCCGAGCCGTAGCTCCGGCGATCGTATTCATCGACGAGCTCGATGCCGCCGGGCGTAAGCGCGGCAGCGGCGGCGGTGGTGGAGGCAGCGACGAGCGGGAGCAGACCCTGAACCAGTTGCTGGTAGAGATGGATGGTTTCGATGTCAGCGAAGGCGTTGTCGTCATCGGCGCCACCAACCGCCCCGACATCCTCGACCCCGCCCTACTCCGTCCGGGACGTTTCGACCGCCACGTGACCGTCGACCAGCCGGACGCCGAGGGTCGTGAGGAGATCATGAAGCTCCACGCCAAGGGCAAGCCTTTCGGGGAGGTCGACTTCGCCTATATCGCCAAGCGGACGCCCGGATTCTCCGGCGCCGACCTTGCCAACGTGATCAATGAGGCTGCTCTCCTTGCCATCCGCGAGGAGGCGGGAACGATCTCGATGGCTCACGTCGAGGAAGCCGTGCAGCGGGTGCTCGCCGGGCCGCAGAAGCGAGGCCGGGTCCTTTCCGACGAGGAGCGATCCCGGGCTGCCTATCACGAGAGTGGTCATGCCTTGGTATCGGCCTCCGCTGGGGGCGACGAGGTACACCGCATCTCGATCCTGGCACGCGGCAAGGGCATCGGTCTCACCAACATCCGCAAAGAGACCGACGCGCTGTTGCTTACCAAGAGCGAATTGTTCATCCAGTTGGTCACGGCTATGGGGGGACTCGCTGCGGAAGAGATGGTTTTCGGTGAGCACTCGACGGGAGCCGAGCAGGATCTGGAGCGCGCAACCGACATCGCCAAGGACATGGTCGGCCGTTTCGGCATGGGATCGAGGCGTCGGAGGCTGCTCGCCCGGGATGTCGACGATTTCCTGAAGGCCGAGGTGGCCCTCGCCGACATCTCCGACGCCACCCACCAGGACATGGAGGCGGAGGTCGATCGCTTGATCCACGACGCCGAACGGGAAGCTTCCCACCTGCTGGAGCGTCACCGCGAGGTCTTGGATCGCTTGGCCGAACGTCTGATCAGGGAAGAGACCCTCGAGGGCTCGGTCTTGGAAGAGATCCTCGACGGCGTGAGACCGGCCGGCAAGCGTCCGGGGGCGGGCAACGGACACGGTGCGATCCCCACGGCCGCCGACGAGAGCAAGCATCTCGAGCCATAGCCGAAGGACGCCCGCCGGGACAGGAGGCGGGCTCCGCGAGGCGAACTTTCAGAACGTGGACCGCCTACTACCTCTGTCGGAGGATCGGAGTCACCTGGCGGCCGGGAGGGGCATCGATGACCGTTAGGACATCGTTCTTCCGGCGAACCCTCCTCGCGCTCGCGTGCGTGGTCGCGGTGGTTCCCTTCGGACTTCCCAAAGCCCATGCCCAACTACCGGGGGAGTGTGGGCGCGTGTCCGGCCACTGGATGTCTACCCAGGGTCCCGAGTTCGACAGGGGTGGACAGACGATCACGTCGATGGCGGTCGATCCCTTCAACCCCAACCTGATCTATGTGACGAATGGGCTCGAGGTGTGGGTGACGGGCGATGGAGCCTGCTCGTGGAAGAAGACCTTCGAGGGGGCCGGAAGCATCCCGGGAGGTATGAGCGCCTACACGATCGAGAAGATCGTCTCTCCGAGAGCTGCCGCTGCGGTTCTCATGATCGAAGAGGCGTCCGGCCCCCGCGTCGTGTTCTCGTTGGACGACGGGCAGAGCTGGCAGAACGGAGGCAGCGGGCTGCCACCCGTGGGGAACCCCGAGTTCATCGAATACCCGGCCGCGACTGGGGTCGCGATCTATCTCGGGGTGGACATGGGTGGCGGCGCGGTCGACCTGCTGTACGCCAGCACCGACATGGGTGCCACCTTCACCCTGCGCTCTGATCTGACGAAGACGATCCCCAACGCGGGGATCACCGGCATCGAGGTCGACCCCACCGTCGCAGGGACGGTCTGGGCTTACGGCGACGGAGGACTGTACCGATCCACCGATGGGGGAGCCTCGTTCGCCTCGGTCAACGAGTTCACCGGGGACGACATCACGACCGTGGACGTCTGGCATGCGGTGGGGGCGGCGTCCCGGATCCTCGTATTCAGAGGTGCAGGAGAGGCTCCACCTGTCGGCGTGTCCGTCGATGGGGGCGAGACATGGAACAACATCGTCGATGCTCCCTACGGGGCGGATTCGGCAGCGCACGGCCGCCATTTCGCGGACGTGATGATCAGCGCCGGGGGCCGGGCTTACCGAGCCGACGTAGCGAACGTCAGGTTCGTCAACGCCGGCGTCCTGGTGCCCGGAGTCACGGGATTCGTATCGACCATCACGAATCCGACCCATTACTTCGGCCACACCGCGCGCACGATCGAACGGTTCGTCATCCCCGACGGAGCCAGGACCCTGTTCGATCTCGACATCGATGTGTCGATCGTCGAGCGCCCCGAGATCGCTTTGCAACGAGCCGACTTCGGCCCGGACGGCAAGAAGATCCGCCTGGGCGAAGGGCAGTCGCGTACCGTCCCCTATACGTTGTCGTTACCGCCGAGGTCCGTACCACTCGACGTGTTCTTCCTCGTCGACACGTCGTCATCGATGACGCAGCCACTGGCCGGGATCGCAAGGTCGCTCGCCGGGATAGCTCAGGAACTCGAGAACCGCAGGGTCGACGTCGAGTTCGGATTGGCCGAATACCGCTCGTATCCGGATAAGGCCGCTCCGCGGCCCTCATGCGAGCAGGTCCCTCCAACCACGCCGGGCGGCTGTGAAGCCAACTACATCTACAAGAAGCTCGCCGACATCGGCGTCGATGTTCAGGCCCTTGCGGCCGCCATCGAGAGCCTCGGCCCTGCAGCAGGCGGGCGCATCGATGCGCAGTTGCCCGCTCTGTACACGTTGGCGACCGGTGCGCCTCAAGACGTTCATCCGGTGGGGGTTCGCAACGAGAACGGCACCGACGTTCCGCCCGGGCAACAAGCCCGTTTCCGCGACAAGGCGCTGAAGGTCGTGATCCACGTAACGGACGAGCCGCTGCCGCGCAAGGGTGCGAACGACCAAGATGTCGGCGATGGCTCCACCCAGGTGGACCAGGCGCCGTGGCCGGAGAACATGCCGACCGTCGAGGAGGTAACCGCAGCTTTCCGGGAGAGGGGCATCTTCCATCTGTCCATCGCCTTGGGCGACACCGAGCACGTCGTTGAAGACATGACGAGACTCGCTCGAGAGACGGGAACGATCGCCCGCGACGCAGCCGTCGATTGCAACGGGGACGGCCGGCCGGATATCGGTGTCGGTGAGCCTCTGATGTGCCGTCTGGACATGGATGCCTCGGACAAAGCCCGCTACGT
>JBKHYB010000128.1:0-5318 GCA_046565725.1 Actinomycetota bacterium | reverse complement strand
AATAGCAACCACTAGAACCAAGAACGGGCCCCCGGAAAACCGGGGGCCCGTTTCTTCGCCGAAATCTGGTTGCTATACGACCATTTCCACGCGTAGAAATCCTGGTCGAGATCCCTTATGAGGTCTCTTTGGGGGCTTCCTCGTAGCGGCGGTGGAGGTGGACCGGTTTCCGGGTGACCTTTTTCATCCTCAGGTTGAGCATCTCAACCAGGAGCGAGAACGCCATCGCGAAGTAGATGTAGCCCTTGGGGATATGGGCGTCGAGGCCCTCCATCAGCAGCGACATGCCGATCAACAACAGGAAGCTCAGTGCCAGCATCTTGACGGTGGGGTGGGTCTCGACGAACTCGCCGATGGGCCGGGCGCTGACGAGCATGATGCCGATCGCCGCCGTGACCGCGGCGATCATGACCGCGATCTCCTCGACCATGCCCACGGCCGTGATCACCGAGTCGAGCGAGAAGACGATGTCAAGGAGCACGATCTGGAAGATGACCGCTCCGAAGCTGGCTGCGACCTTCTCTCCCTTGTGGCCCTCGGCCGCCTCAAGCTTGTCGTGGATCTCGTAGGTGCTCTTACCCAGCAGGAAGAGGCCTCCCAGGATCAGGATGAGGTCCCGGCCGGAGATCTCGTTGTCGAAGACCTCGAAGAGGGTGCCGGTGAGCCCGATGACCCACGACAGACCGAGCAGCAGGACGATCCGCATGATCAAGGCGAGCCCGAGACCGGTCTTGCGGGCCCGCTCCCGCTCTTCGGCGGGGAGCTTGCCGGCCAGGATCGAGATGAACACGACGTTGTCGACGCCGAGGACTATCTCCAGCGCCAGGAGCGTCAAGAATCCCACCCAGATATCGGGGTCCGCTATCCATCCCACAGCCGCTGCACCTTTCGCTCGCCGGACGAAGCGCCGCAATCTTCGCACGGGCTCTCAAGATCCGGGGCGGGAATGGCTCGTATAGCGTGCGGATTCGAGGTCGGAATCGGGGTGGGGTGGGGGTGGTTTGACCGAGGGGGCAGGGGGGATTATCCTTGCCCGTCGCGTCCCCCGTCTGGGGGGCTGCTCGCGTGCGTAAGCACGTGTGGAAGCAAGAACCCGAAGGTTCGGTGAGCTTCGCTAGGCCTGCCCGACAGCAGGAACCGGCGAGGTTGGGTTGCTAGATCGCCGAACGCAGAGTCCCGAGAGGACAAACCGGATCCCTCCGGCCCCTATCTCTCGAACAGCTCTTAGAAAAGGCCCAGGCGGGCGAAGGCTGTGCCTGCGCGTGGACCCATAGAGGTGAGACGTCCCGGCCTGGTGCCGGGCTGAGCATGGTTCGGGCCGCGTGCGGTCCGGCAGGAGGAGAAGAGATAGTGCCGACTATCCAGCAGCTGGTCCGGCAAGGCCGGAAGAGCAAGAAGGAAAAGTCGAAGTCGCCGGCCCTCAAGGGCTCGCCGCAGCGTCGCGGGGTGTGCACCCGTGTCTACACGACCACTCCCAAGAAGCCGAACTCGGCCCTCCGCAAGGTCGCTCGTGTCCGTCTCACCTCTGGTATCGAAGTCACCGCTTACATCCCCGGCATCGGCCACAACCTCCAGGAGCACTCGATCGTGCTCGTCCGTGGAGGCCGTGTGAAGGACCTGCCGGGTGTCCGCTACAAGATCATCCGAGGCTCCCTCGACACCGCCGGTGTGCGTGACCGGGTCCAGTCCCGCTCCCGCTATGGGGCCAAGAAGCCTGCCGGAGGTGGTTCGTAATGCCTCGCCGCGGAGCAGCCGAGCGCAGGGAGCTCCTTCCCGACCCCGTCTACAACTCGATCCTCGTGACCCAGATACAGAACCGGATCATGACGCGGGGCAAGAGGTCGTTGGCCGAGAAGATCGTCTACGACGCTCTTACCAAGGTCGGCGAGAAGACCGGCAAGGATCCGCTCCCGGTCCTGAAGAAGGCCGTGGACAACATCAAGCCGCTGCTCGAGGTTCGCTCCCGCCGTGTCGGTGGTGCGACCTACCAGGTGCCGGTCGAGGTCCAGGCCCGTCGTGGCACCACCCTCGCCATCCGTTGGATGGTGACTTTCGCCCGCAAGCGCCGGGAGCGTTCGATGGCCGACCGTCTGGCCGGAGAGATCCTGGACGCGTCGGGCGGCGCAGGTGCGGCCGTGAAGCGCCGCGAGGACATGCACAAGATGGCCGAGGCCAACAAGGCCTTCGCCCACTACCGCTGGTAGCAGAGACGAAAGACGTTTGATGGCAGAAGCAGACAAGAAAGCCGCATCGGGGATCAGAGAATTCCCACTGAGCCATACCCGCAACATCGGGATCATGGCCCACATCGACGCGGGCAAGACGACCACGACCGAGCGCATCCTCTATTACACGGGCCGCACCTACAAGATCGGTGAGGTTCACGAGGGTGCCGCCGTCATGGACTGGATGGTTCAGGAGCAGGAGCGGGGCATCACGATCACCTCGGCCGCCACGACCTGCAACTGGAAGGGCTACTGGATCAACATCATCGACACGCCCGGCCACGTCGACTTCACCGTCGAGGTCGAGCGTTCGCTGCGTGTCCTCGACGGGGCGGTGGCAGTGTTCGACGCCGTCGCCGGTGTCGAGCCTCAGTCCGAGACCGTGTGGCGTCAGGCCGACCGGTACAACGTGCCCCGCATCTGTTTCGTGAACAAGATGGACCGTACGGGTGCCGACTTCTACCGCTGTGTGGACATGATCCGCGACCGGCTCAACGGTCACCCTCTCGTTATCCAGTTGCCGATCGGCAGCGAGGAGAACTTCAAGGGTGTCGTGGACCTCATCACGATGAACGCTCACGTGTGGCCGGACGAGGGCCGCGGCGAGCAGTGGGAGGACCAGGAGATCCCCTCCGACATGATGTCCGAGGCCGAGAAGTACCGTCACGACCTGCTCGAGGGTCTCGCCGACCACGACGAGCAGATCATGGAGGCTTACCTCGCCGACGAGGACATCACTGCCGACGACCTCCGCAAGGCGATCCGCCGTGCAACGGTTGCGGGCAACGTGACGCCGATCCTGTGCGGCACCGCCTTCAAGAACAAGGGCGTGCAGCCCCTGCTCGACGCGATCACCTGGTACCTGCCGTCGCCGGTCGACCTGCCGCCGTACGAGGGCACCGACCCGGTCAAGGGCGAGAAGGTCGTACGTAAGGCCGACGACGCCGAGCCGTTCTCGGCCCTGGCCTTCAAGATCATGTCCGACCCCTACGTGGGCCGCCTCACCTATCTCCGGGTCTACTCCGGAACGCTGAAGTCGGGCGAGACGATCAGCAACGCCACCCGCGAGCGCAAGGAGCGCATCGGTCGCATCCTGCAGATGCACGCTAACCACCGTGAGGACAAGGATTCGGTCTTCGCCGGCGACATCGTGGCGGTCGTAGGTCTCAAGCACACGCTCACCGGGGACACGTTGTGTGACCCCAGCGCGCAGGTGCTGCTGGAAGAGATGACCTTCCCGACCCCGGTGATCGACGTTGCGATCGAGCCGAAATCCAAGCCCGATTCCGAGAAGCTCGGCAACGCGCTGCAGCGTCTCGCCGAAGAGGACCCGACCTTCCGCGTTCACACCGACGACGAGACCGGTCAGACGATCATCTCGGGGATGGGCGAGCTCCACCTCGAGGTTCTGGTGGACCGTCTGATCCGCGAGTTCAAGGTCGGCGCCAACGTCGGTAAGCCGCAGGTCGCCTATCGCGAGACCGTGGCGGACCCGGTCGACAAGGTGGACCTCCGCTACGTCAAGCAGACCGGTGGTAAGGGTCAGTACGGTCACGTCACGATCGCGATCGAGCCAACCGGCCCCGGTGGGGGTTACGAGTTCATCAACAAGATCACCGGTGGGAAGATCCCGACCGAGTACATCCCGGCCGTCGATCAGGGCATCCAGGAGGCGATGGCTTCCGGTGTCATGGCCGGCTACCCGGTGGTAGACGTGCGGATCACGCTGTTCGACGGCTCGTACCACGACGTCGACTCGTCCGAGATGGCCTTCAAGATCGCCGGATCGATGGCGTTCAAGGAAGCCGCTCGCAAGGCCAAGCCGGTGCTGCTGGAGCCGATCTTCGACGTCGAGGTCGTCACCCCCGAGGAGTACATGGGTGACGTGATCGGTGACCTGTCCGGTCGCCGTGGCCGCATCGAGTCGATGGATCAGCGCGGTTCCGACCGCATCGTCAAGGCGCAAGTGCCGCTGGCCGAGATGTTCGGCTACGCGACCGAACTGCGGTCCCGCACCCAGGGTCGTGCTACCTACACCATGCAGTTCAACTCGTATCAGGAAGTACCAAAGAACATCGCAGAAGAAGTGGTGGCCACGGTTCGTGGCGAGCCGGAGAGCAAGTAGGAGGAGAGGGCGACTATGTCCAAGCAGAAGTTCGAGCGCACCAAGCCCCACGTCAACATCGGGACGATGGGTCACATCGACCACGGTAAGACGACTCTTACCGCCGCGATCACCAAGGTGCTGGCCGACCAGAACCCGAACGTGCAGTTCACGGCGTTCGACCAGATCGACAAGGCTCCGGAGGAGAAGGAGCGAGGCATCACCATCGCCATCGCCCACGTGGAGTACGAGACGGACAACCGTCACTACGCCCACGTCGACATGCCGGGCCACGCCGACTACATCAAGAACATGATCACCGGTGCCGCCCAGGTCGACGGTGCGATCCTCGTCGTATCCGCCGCAGACGGCCCCATGCCTCAGACGCGTGAGCACGTGCTGCTCGCCCGTCAGGTGAACGTGCCTTACATCGTGGTCGCCCTCAACAAGGTCGACATGGTGGACGACCCCGAGCTCCTCGACCTCGTCGAGCTCGAGGTACGTGAGCTCCTCAGCGAGTACGAGTACCCGGGCGACGACGTACCTGTCACCCGTGTCTCCGCTCTGAAGGCTCTCGACGGTGACGCCGAGGCTGCCGAGGGCATCCTCGAGCTGATGAAGTCGGTCGACGAGTACATCCCCGAGCCCGAGCGCGTGCTCGACAAGCCGTTCCTCATGCCGATCGAGGACGTCTTCACGATCACCGGTCGTGGCACCGTCGTCACCGGTCGTGTCGAGCAGGGCGTCCTGAACCTCGGTGACGAGATCGAGATCGTGGGTATCCACCCGCAGGTCTCCAAGACGGTCGTTACCGGTATCGAGATGTTCCGCAAGATGCTGGACGAGGCTCAGGCCGGCGACAACGCAGGGATCCTGCTGCGTGGTACCAAGAAGGAAGACGTCGAGCGTGGTCAGGTGCTGTGCAAGCCCGGCTCGATCACCCCGCACACGAAGTTCCAGGCTCAGGTGTACGTCCTGAGCAAGGACGA
>JBKHYB010000127.1:249-5368 GCA_046565725.1 Actinomycetota bacterium | reverse complement strand
TCGACCAAGCCCAAGGGTATCGGGATGCTGGCGGAAACCAGCTACCTGTTCGTTCGGAACAACATCGCCGTCGACGTGATCGGCCCGGAGGGAGCGCGTTACGCGCCATTCCTGGCGACTCTGTTCTTCTTCATCTTCTTCTCGAACCTGCTCGAGGTCTTTCCGGGTGTGTACTTCCCGGTGACGTCGCGCATGGCCCTGCCGGCGGTTCTGGCGGTGGCTACCTGGCTGATCTTCAACTTCGTTGGGATCAAGAAGCACGGGTTCGCCTACTTCAAGGACACCCTGTTCCCGCCGGGCGTCCCCTGGCCGATCTACTTCATCCTGACGCCGATCGAGTTCTTCTCGGTGTTCATCATCCGGCCCCTGACCCTGGCGATCCGACTCTTCGCCAACATGATGGCGGGGCACGTGCTCCTGACGGTCTTCGTGCTGTTCACGCACGAGCTGATCGGATCCGGGATCGGCACCCCGCTGGGGCTCCTGACGCTGTTGGTGACCTGCCTGCTGATCGTCTTCGAGCTCATGGTCATCACGATCCAGGCCTACATCTTCACGACGCTTTCCGCCTTCTACATCGCCGAGTCCCTCCACGGCCACGGCGACCACGAGGGCCACGAAGCCGGGGGAGAGGCGCACCACGAGCACGCAAACCCGCAGTACACCACCGAGATGTCCGCCGCTTAGTACGACCGACCAAGCACTAGAGAAAAAGGAAAGAGGAGGAACGCAGAGATGGATCTGATCTACCTGGCTCAGGAGGCAACCGCTACCGGTGACGGCCTCATCGCTATCGGTAAGGGCCTCGTCTTCGGGCTCGCCGCCGTCGGTGCCGCTATCGGTATCGGCAACGTCTTCTCGAACGCCATCCAGGCGATGGCTCGTCAGCCCGAGCAGGCCGGCACGACCCGTACGACGATGTTCCTCGGATTCGCCCTTATCGAGGCCCTCGCGCTTATCGGTTTCGTTCTCACCTTCATCATCTAGTTCGCAGAGGAGCAGAGAGTCATGGGTTACTTGAACGGACTTCTCATCCTCGCTGCGGAGGAGGGTGCCGAGGTAAGCGAGCCCACCGGGCTTGACCTCGTGCTGCCTGCCGCAGAAGAACTCATCTGGGCTTCGCTCGCATTCGCGATCGTGGCGTTCCTCCTGATGAAGGTTGCGTTCCCGAAGATCCGCGCCGCCGTGGAAGCACGCGAGGCCGAGATCACCGGCAACCTCCAGCAGGCCGAAGCTTCGAAGACCGAAGCCCAGTCGCAGCTGGATGAGTACAAGAAGCAGCTGGCCGAGGCTCGTTCCGAGGCCAACAAGATCGTCGAGGAAGCTCGTCAGTCGGCCGAGCAGGTCCGTAAGGACGTGATCGCCAAGGCCGAGGCCGAAGCCCAGCAGATCGTGGCTCGCGCGTCGGACCAGATCGAGGCCGAGCGCAACCGCACCATGGACGAGCTCCGCGGAGAGGTCGCCACCCTTGCTGTCCAGTTGGCCGAGAAGGTCGTGCTGGGCGAGATCGACGCAAGCCGCCGCAAGCAGCTCGTCGATAACTACATCAGCGAGGTCTCGGCGATGAACGGAGGCTCGAGCAACTGATGGCCACCGACGAGCTCGTTCATGGATATGCCGAAGCGCTGTTCAAGGTGGCGCAGACCGAGGGCGACCTCGATCGCGTCGAGGACGAGCTATTCCGCGTCGGCAAGCTCCTCGAGAGCAATCACGAACTGAAGCAGGCGCTGTCCGACCAGGCTCTAGATCGCGCACAGCGCGTGAAGATCCTGGAAGAGCTCCTGGCGGACAAGGTTTCTCCCCACACCCTCGGCCTGATGACATTCATCGTGGCGCAGGGGCGTGGCCGCCAGTTGCCACAGATCCTCGAGGAGCTATCGCTGATCGCAGCGGAAGCTCGCAAGCACGTCCTCGCGGAGGTTCGCACCGCCGTGCCACTGGACGACAACCAGCGCACACAACTGGCAGATGCCTTGTCGAAGGCGACCGGTAAGACCGTCGAACTGAAGGTTCTGGTCGACGAATCGGTCATCGGTGGCATCTACGCCAAGGTTGGAGACACGATCATCGACGGCACCGTCAAGCGCCGTCTCGAGCAGCTGAAAGAGCAGGTGAAGGCTTGATGGCTGACATCACGATCGATCCGAAGGAGATCTCCTCGGTACTCGAGCGTTACGTCGCCGGCTTCAAGCCGTCGGTCGAGCGCGAGCAGGTCGGCCACGTCCAGGAGGTCGGTGACGGCATCGCCCGCATCGCCGGACTGCCTGGCGTTATGGCCAACGAGATGCTCGAGTTCCCCGGCGGCATCATGGGCCTGGCGATGAACCTCGAAGAGCACGTGATCGGTGCGGTCGTCTTAGGCGACGCCTCCAAGATCGAAGAAGGCAGCCCGGTCAAGTCGACCGGCAAGATCCTCTCGATCGGCGTCGGCGACGAACTCCTCGGCCGTGTGGTCAACGCCCTCGGCGAACCGATCGACGGTAAGGGTCCTATCAGCACCTCGCACTCCCGTGCACTAGAGGTGCAGGCTCCCGGTGTGACCGCGCGTCAGCCGGTGCACGAGCCGCTGCAGACCGGCATCAAGGCCATCGACGGTATGACCCCTATCGGCCGTGGCCAGCGCCAGCTGATCATCGGCGACCGCCAGACCGGTAAGACGGCGATCGCGATCGACACGATCATCAACCAGAAGTCGAACTGGGGCACCAAGGATGCGGTCAAGTGCATCTACGTCGCCGTCGGCCAGAAGGCTTCGACGGTGGCCGAGGTTGTCGCCGCCTTGGAAGAGGCCGGCGCCATGGAGTACACGGTCGTCGTGAACTCCCCGGCTTCCGACCCCGCTCCGTTCCAGTACCTCGCTCCCTACGCAGGTTGTGCGATGGGGCAGCACTGGATGGAGAACGGCCAGCACGCGCTGATCATCTACGACGACCTTTCGAAGCAGGCGATCGCGTATCGCCAGCTATCGCTGCTGCTGCGTCGTCCTCCGGGCCGGGAGGCCTACCCAGGTGACGTCTTCTACCTCCACTCCCGTCTGCTCGAGCGGGCAGCCAAGCTGTCTGATGAGAACGGCGGCGGCTCGCTGACGGCTCTGCCGATCATCGAGACCAAGGGTGGAGACGTCTCGGCCTACATCCCCACGAACGTGATCTCGATCACCGACGGCCAGATCTTCCTGGAGACGGACCTGTTCTTCTCCGGTGTGCGTCCGGCCATCAACGTCGGTATCTCGGTCAGTCGTGTGGGTGGTAACGCCCAGACCAAGGCCATGAAGAAGGTGGCCGGTCGCATGAAGCTCGACCTGGCGCAGTTCCGTGAACTCGAGGCGTTCGCCGAGTTCGGGTCGGATCTCGACAAGGCATCGCAGGCGCAGCTGGACCGGGGTGCCCGCGTGGTCGAGATCCTCAAGCAGCCGCAGTACACCCCGTTCGAGGTCGAGGACCAGATCATGTCGATCTGGGCAGTCACCAACGGTTATCTGGACGACATCCCCGTCGCCAAGGCCCAGCAGTTCGAGCGCGAGATGTTGGAGTTCCTGAACTCGAAGTACTCGCAGATCGGTTCGAAGATCCGGGAGACCGGCAAGCTCGAAGATGACCAGATCGAGGAGCTGAAGTCGGCCGTCCTCGAGTTCAAGGAGAACTTCACCTCCAAGGTCGAGACCGTCGACACGGCCGCTGCCGAGGTCGAGGGCGATCCCTTCGAGCAAGGCGGCGAGGCTGCCACGCCCGATGACACGACCGAACTGTCCGGAGACACACCCGGAGCAGGGGAGTAGCCGATGGGAGGACAGCTCCGAGCGATCAAGCGCCGTATCGGGTCGGTGAAGTCGACCCAGAAGATCACGCGCGCCATGGAGCTGATCGCCTCATCTCGCATCATCAAGGCGCAGCAGGCCGTCGAGGCGGCTCGTCCGTACGCGGAGGAGCTTCGCCGGATGATGGCCTCGGTCGGTAAGAGCGCAGGCTCGATCGACTCTCCGCTGCTCAAGGCCCGTGACGACGTGCGAGCGATCGGCACGATCGTTATCTCGTCCGACCGCGGTCTTGCCGGTGCTTACAACTCGAACGTGATCCGAGCGGCAGAACGAGACCTCCAGAGTCACGGTAAGGAGGCCCGTCTCTACCTCGCCGGTAAGAAGGCGAACTCGTACTTCAAGTTCCGTGGGTACGACATCTCGGAGTCATGGCTCGGCATGTCCGACCGACCGAGCATCTCGGATGCCCGAAAGGTCGCCACCGCCGCCGCCAAGGCCTACCTCGAGGGTGAGGTCGACGAGGTGCGTTTGGCTTTCACCCGTTACGAGTCTGCGCTGACGCAGCGTCCGGTGATCGTGCAGTTGCTGCCGATGCCGCAGGACGAGTTCGCATCGGAGGAAACCGAAGGCACCGGCACCGGTGCTTCCTACGAGTTCGAGCCGAGCCCGGAGGAGATCCTGGACCTGTTGCTTCCCCGCTATGTCGAGGGAACGGTCCTGCAGGCCATGCTCGAGTCGGCTGCTTCCGAGCACGCCGCACGCCGCCGCGCCATGAAAGCCGCTACGGACAACGCAGATGAACTGATCGGCAACCTAACCCGCGTTTACAACCAGGCCCGTCAGGCCGAGATCACCACCGAGATCATGGAAGTCGTCGGTGGTGCCGAGGCACTGTCGGAGAAGAAGTAACCAGGAGGAATGCGCATGGCAGTAACCGAAGAGCGACTCGCTCAAGAAGGACCGAAGACCTCCGAGGGGCGCATCCTCTCGATCACGGGTCCGGTCATCGACGTCGAGTTCCCGCCCTCGGCCCTTCCCGAGATCGGCTTCGCCCTCACCGTGGAGCGGACCGTTGGCGGGGAGACCGACACGATCACGGCCGAGGTGTCCGGCCACATCGGTGACAACACCGTCCGTGCCATCTGCATGAAGATGACCGACGGTCTCGTCCGCGGTGCCAAGGTCACCAACACCGGTGCTCCGATCACGGTGCCCGTGGGACCCGCAACGCTCGGTCACGTCTACAACGTGCTCGGCGAGCCGGTCGACGGCTCGACCATCCCCACGGACGTCGAACGTTGGCCGATCCACCGCAAGGCTCCCGACTTCGAGGACCTCGAGCCGAAGACCCGGATGTTCGAA
>JBKHYB010000127.1:0-239 GCA_046565725.1 Actinomycetota bacterium | reverse complement strand
CAAGGTCATCGACCTCCTCGAGCCGTACGTGCAGGGTGGAAAGATCGGGATGTTCGGCGGTGCCGGTGTCGGCAAGACCGTCATCATCCAGGAGATGATCTACCGCGTAGCCGAGCAGCACGGTGGTGTGTCCGTGTTCGCCGGCGTCGGCGAGCGCACCCGTGAGGGCAACGCCCTGATCGCCGAGATGACCGAGGCCGGCGTCATCGGCCTGTCCGCGGTGGTCTTCGGCCAGATGG
>JBKHYB010000126.1:0-5379 GCA_046565725.1 Actinomycetota bacterium | reverse complement strand
TCAGAACGATCAGGGGTAGATCCAACTCGGCCACGGATTGCCCCTTGATGTAGGCCTCGGCATAGCTCTCGCCAACCTCCTGACGGAGGACTTCGAGGGTGACCTCCCGGAGCCGCTCCGCGGAAACGTAGAGATCCCCATCGGCCTGAAGCAACTGTTCGACCTTGTTGGCGATCGTGTAGGCCCGGACCGGCGACAGCCCGATGACGGTCAGCGACGAGGCGGTCAAGCCTTTCGAGTAAGGCAAGCCGTGCTCGGCTTCAGAGACGAAGACGTGCTTGCGCCTCTTCTTCTCAGCCATGGATGATCATCCGCTGAACCTCTCTATCGCCCGTTTACCGATCATCAGGAACTCCTCGTGGGGGTCATCTCCGTCGATCCCGACCGGGACGTTGTCCATGTAGACGACGTCCATGTCGTTCTCCAAGGCTCGCTTGGTAGCAACGTCGATCGCAGCAGCCTTGATCTCACAGAGCAGTACATCCGCCGAACCCCCCATGCGTTTCAGGTCTTCTTCGAGCCTTGCCCTATCCGACAGTGCGTGGCTGATACCGGTGACCTTGCAGCCGTGTTCGGCTTCGAGATGCCTCCGGATGTTCTCCCCGGCCACCTCCGGTGCGGTGGTAGCGACGAATACGCTCGCCCCTTCCACGGAACGGGTGGGCTGGGGACGGAAGACCGTCCGAACCACTCGGGTCTCGGCCCCCTCACCCTCCTGCGGCTCACGCCAGGCGCTGCGGATGTGCGAGACGAGAGAGGAGATCTGGGAAGGAGAACCGAACGGCTCTTCACTCATAGTAACCACCACGAGGTCCGCAAGCAACAATCTGTACAGCCCGAGGTAGCCGTCCAGGTAATGGAGAGGAAGGGACGCGGGCATGATCAGGACCGTGGCGTCTGCCCGGGCCGGTGGGATGGCGGCCCCAGAGCCCTCCAAAAACAGCAGGTCGGCTTGGACGTCGTTAGCGATCTCTATCCCCCGGGCTACGTTGGATGTGCCGACCGCTCCTGCCAGACCGCCACCACAGCGACGGCATCCGATCGTGGTGACCCGCGACAACAGGGCGTCCTCCACGTAGTCCGACGCTGCGTGTTTGCCGGCCTCGGCAAGTTCGAGCAGGTCCTGGGGCGTGAGATCGACCTCGTCACCGTGAAGGACCTCGGGCTCCTCGGGCCCCCCGCGACCCATCGCCAACACGACCGGTCGGACCCCTTCGGCGTTGAGGCTCCTGGCGATCGAACCCGCCACCGCCGTCTTCCCGGTTCGCTTGCCGGTGCCGATGATCCGAAGCGTTGGCTTGGTCGCAAGCGCGGGCAGGTCGGGAGGATCCAGTGCGAAGTCCGACCCTTGGTAACGGACGCCCTTCTTCAGCGCGACCGAGATCAGTTCGAACCTGCGCCGGTAGTCGAGAACGGGTTCGTCGGAGAGGTCGAGAACGGACTCTGCGTCCCATCGGTCCAAGGCCTCCCACAGCCCCGACCGCGGATCCTCTTCCGCGATCAGCTCGACGTCGCCGTAGGCCGCCGCTCCGCTCGCCGGAAGCTTCTCTTTACCCCCCGCCATGACCGCGCCGAGGACCTCATGGCCGGTCCGCGTCAGCTCTTCGAGCGCGCTCTGAACGACGGGTGGATAGTGCTCGCCGTCGATTATCACGACGTAACGGATGGTGAACCCCCTCTGTGTCCCCGTGGACCGCCGCAGGTGCGTCTAAGGATGGTTAAGGAATGCCCCCCGAAGGGAACCATAAAGGATGCAAGCAGTACCGGAGTGCCCGAAAGGCACGATGAACAGGGGGTCTATACATGTTCGGTTCCCGCAACAGGGTCGTGACGACAACGGACGCACCCGTAGCCCGCGGCGGGGTCAGCGGCGGGCCCGTGATCACCGGTGTGCTCGTGGCTCTCGGTGCGATGTTCCTCCTTTCCGCGATCGTCGCGGGAGTGCTGTCTTCACTCGGTTATCTCGACGATGTTGTCGACGGAGCCACCGTCGAGCTCGGCATCGGCGCCGGCATCGCTCTGATCGTTGCGCAGTTCCTCGCATATATGTGGGGTGGCTACACGGCCGGGCGGATGAGCCGCGGCGCCGGAGCCGCCAACGGACTCCTGGTTCCGCTGATGGCGATAGTGATCGCGTTGCTGGTGGGAGCCGTGGCCGCCTTCCTGGGGGCCGAGACGCAAATGAACCTCCCGTTCACAACCTCCCGGCTCCCGATCGAGAACGACCTCTTGGTCGAATGGGGACCGGCCGTAGGGATCGCGTCTCTAGTGGCGATGTTCCTTGGTGGGCTGATCGGGGGGATCGCCGGAGCGCGTTGGCACACCAAGCTCGAGAGGGCCGCTCTGGAAGAAGAGCGTGAGGCTCGGATCGAGCACGATCGCTCCGCTGCTCCTGGAGCCACCGACCACGGCGCCGATACCGCGATCAGAACAGAAGACGGACGTCCCGTCTCCGTAGGCGGGGATCGGCCGGTCGAGGACCGCACCGTGACGTCGCGTGGCGACACGGTCGACCTCCGGAACCACGAAAGCACCCAACGCCGTGTCTGATTCGTCCCTGAACGTCCGATAAGGATCGCGTTCACGCGGCAGGAGGGCCGCGCCGGGCCGGAGAACCCTGGAAACGTGAGGCGAAAAGCGACGCTCCTGCTCGCACTGTTGGTACTCGGCCTGACGGCCGGGTCGGGCGGCGCGACGGAGTTGACCCCCAGCGAGCAAGCGGCCATCGATCGGGTGGCCGCTTCCGCGGCTGAGTTCCAAGCGTCACTCCCCGGGAACGCAGCCGAGTTCAATCACATCTTCGCCGGGGGCGGCACGCCGGTCTCCAATGCCCTGTTCTTCCCGGGCACCGCGACCTGCACCTCCAGCGGCTGCACCTATCTGACCCCGGTACCGCAGGTTCGCAAAGGCACCGACATCGTCTTCGTCAACCTCGACGAAGGAGCCGTTGCGAACTCGCACCGGATCGTCTGCAAGAAGAGGGACAAGAAAGGGCGTCCGAAGTGCTTCTCGGAACAGCTCGATAGCCCCGGGGAGCAGTCGCGGATGATCACCACCAATATGAAGCCGGGGATCTACGGCTACTTCTGTTCGACCCACGCAGGCATGGAAGGGGCCTTCGAGATCATCAAATGATCACGTGCTTGCTGCCCCCTGGTCCTCCCACTCGCTGACGAAGACCCTCCAGCCGGCGTTGCGCGCCCGGCACACCCGTCTGATCTGCTCGGCCCTCGTCGCTGCCTCGGGCCTCGGAACCACTGCCAGCAGCGAAGGCCCCGCGCCCGCTAGCGCGACCGCAAGTCCGGCGGCCCGAAGCTCGGAGTGGACCGCGAGGGTCTCCGGCATGAGCTTGAGTCGATGTGGTTCATGAAGCCGGTCGTTCATCGCCTCGGCTAGAACCTCGGTCCCGGCGCCGGTCGTCATCGCCGCTACCAACAGGGCCGCGCGAGATGCGGTGAACTGCGCGTCGGCGAACGAGACATCGCTCGGCAGAGCGCGGCGAGCCTCCTCGGTCGAGAAGCCTTGTCGGGGCACGATCAGGATGGGGACGAGACGATCGGAGGGCTCGAGGCGGAAATACTTCACGTCGCCTCCCTCCTCGGCACCGAAGCAGACGACGAGACCTCCGAGGAGTGCCGGGAGGATGTTGTCCGGATGCCCCTCGATCGATGCTGCAAGTTTGACCATCTCCACCTGAGGAACGTTGCGGCCGGTGACGGCCCGGGCCGCGTACAGACCTCCGACGACGGCCGCAGCGGACGACCCGAGGCCCGCGGCAAGAGGTATCGGGTTCTTGACCCTCACCGAGTAGCCCGGAGGCCTGCGACCGACGTAGTCGAAGAACTCGTTCATCGATCGGATCACCAGGTTGGACTCGTCCTTGGGCAGGGTCTCGGCCCCTTCACCCTCGACCTGTATGTCGATCGAGTCCCGGCGCGGCTCGATCTCGACCTCTAGATGCATCTTTATCGCCACGCCCAAGGCATCGAAGCCGGGACCTAGATTGGCGACGGTCGCCGGTACCTTCACATTCACCGCTGCTGGCATCTGAGCCCCTCACTAGTCCTGAAACCGTGGCGTGATTGTTACCGACCCGGGCCGATTCCGCCAGGTCTTCGAGCATGCCCGCCCGATTCCTAACAAGAATCCGCCCCCCTATAGGGGATATTGGAAGCTCAGAAATCGATCGAGGATTTCCGCGCCGAGAACATCCCCTATAGGGGGGTCAAAACTTGTTAGGAAACGTTTAGGTGGGCGAGGATGGGTTCGATCGCGGCCTCGACAAGGGGGGGCCGCGGGGCTCCGGCGATCGCCCAGTCCGGATCTTTCAGGCCGTGGCCGGTGAGGACGCAGGTCACGGTCGCTCCCTTGGGGATGCGGCCCTCGGAGGCCATCTGGCGGAGGCCCGCGACGCTGGCCGCGGAGGCGAGCTCCACGAATATGCCCTCGGCCGCCAGCGACCGGTAGGCCTCGAGGATCTCCTTGTCACGCACCGACGAGATGCGACCTCCGGAGGAGCCTGCGGCTTCCTTCGCTCCGTCCCACGACGCGGGGTTGCCGATACGGATCGCGGTCGCGATCGTCTTGGGATTGTCGATGGGCGAGCCGGTCACTATCGGGTTCGCCCCCTCGGCCTGGAAGCCGAACATCGCGGGAAGCGACTCCGCCCACCCGGCCTTCACCGATTCGTTGTAGCCGCGCCAGTAGGCGGTGATGTTCCCGGCGTTGCCCACCGGCATCACGTGCAGGTCCGGAGCGCGCCCCAGGGCCTCCACGATCTCGAAGGCAGCCGTCTTCTGGCCCTCGATCCGATAAGGGTTCACAGAGTTCACCAAGGTGATCGGGTACTGCTCGGCCATCTGCTTGGTTAGCTCCAACGCCTGGTCGAAGTTGCCCTTTATCTCCAGTACGCGCGCGCCGTGCACCAGCGCCTGTGCGAGTTTGCCCAAAGCGACATTGCCCTCGGGGATAAGGACGGCGCAAACGATCCCGGCGCGAGCCGCGTAGGCGGCGGCGGACGCGCTCGTGTTGCCCGTGGAAGCGCAGACCACGACCTTGCTGCCCTCCTCCATCGCCTTGGAGATCGCCATCGTCATGCCGCGGTCCTTGAACGACCCGGTGGGGTTCAGTCCCTCGTACTTGAGCCACACCTCCGCGCCGGTCTCCTGCGACAAGCGCTCGGAGTAGATCAACGGCGTGTCGCCCTCGTCGAGGGTGACGATCGGCGTCGCCTCACTGACGGGAAGATGATCGAAGTAGCGCCGGATGAGGCCGCGGCGCCCTGCGACCGCCAGTCTGCCGGTCATTCCGGAGCCCCTTCGACCCGCATACGCGAGGTGATCTTCTTGACCGTCGCCAGGCCCTCCAGTTCGATGAAGG
>JBKHYB010000125.1:0-5427 GCA_046565725.1 Actinomycetota bacterium | reverse complement strand
ACCCTGCATGAATGACTACCGGAGGTCCCGTCGTGATCGTCCAGGTCGGAGAGCATCCGGCCGATCTTCCGAGCCAACCCAAGATCCGTTGACACCATCGCTGCCTCACCTTCGTGCTGGGTGCACGTCCCGTCCCCGAACACCGACCCAAACCGATGTGTCCAAGGCATCGGCAGCAAAGTAACTAGTCTTTAGTAACTAGTCCTAGATTTTTCCAGCCCCGATTCTTAGTGGGATTTCACCCCCCTCACGGGGGAATTCCCATGTCAGAAAAGCGCGCAGGCCACGGCCCCGATTTCTAGCGCGGGAACTGGTCGATAGTCGACCTAGTTCTGAGCAGGAAACGGGGGGGGCGCGAAAGGACCCCGGGCCGGAGGGGGTGGCCCGGGGTCCTTTCTATCCACCTTTTTGAGGGGTGGAGGCTTGCGCCGGAGGCTCGTTAGCCCTTGACGATCTTGAAGACGTCGAAGCCTCGGTTGATGTCGTTCGAGAAGATGTACTTGCCGTCGGAGTTGAGGAACTTGCTGCTCCACGAGTTACCGCCCTCGGGCATGAACCAGCCGAGTTCGGTCACTCCACCCGGCACCGAGTTGCCACCGAAGGCGGCACCCATCATCGAAGAGATGTCGAGGTAGCGGGTTCCGGCGGAGTACCAGGAGATCGCAACGGTCTTGCCGTCGTCGGACAGCTCCATGACGTGGCTGGTGCAACCCTGGGGGCCGGACTGGCCGTCACGGGCGAACACCAGCTCGCCGGGAGCGTAGACGCCCTGGTAGACCGGGACACGGCCGCCCTGTAGCGAGTAGAAGTGCAGCTGACCACCCGGGCACGGGTAGGCGCCACCACCGCCACCCTCGTCACCGATCAGCAGACCGGCGTCGTCCGGAAGGAACTTGGCGTCGTGGGTGATCGAGCAGCCCGGGCACTGACCCGTCCACAGCAGGCTCGGGTTCTCGGGGTCCGAGGTGTCGAAGAGGTCGAAGTGGCTGATCGCAGCCGTCACGATCTTCGAACCGTCCTTGTTGAACGAGATGTCGTGGGGAGCGTGCGGAAGGCTGCGGAAGGTCGAGAGCATCTCCGGCTTCTTCGGGTCCTTCATGCTCCAGATCTGGATCTCGGGCCTACCGGCCAGAGAGGAGTTCGAGTTGTAGACGTAAGGCTTGGTGGGGTGAGCCGTGACGTTGTGGCTCGAGCCCGTCTCGGCGAACGAGACCGCCTTCGGCTTGGCCGGATTGCGGACGTCGATCACCAGGAAGCCCTCTTTACCGACGGCGAGGCACGAGTCCGGGCCGCCCGCAGAGTCCGCGGCGAGGTAGACGTACTTCTTGTCGTGCGAGAGCTGCACGTCACCCTGGTAGAGGCCGCAAGGCAGGAAACCGACCTCTTTGGGCTTCTCGGGGTTGTCGATGTTGATCACGTGGAGGCCACCGGTCTTGGAACCACCGACGCCCGGAGCCTGAGCGGCGAACGCGTAATCGTGGCCCTTGATCCGGGCCCACTCCATGTCCGTCCCGCCGGCGTAGTTGATGTTGGCGACGATCTCGAGGCCCTCGCCTTCACCCTTGAGGGGAGCGCTGTTGCTCTTAGAAGCGGAAGCAGGCGTCCCCAAGGCACCCGCCACGAGGCCGAAAGCAGCCATAGCTGCCAGCAGGCCAGTCCTTACCTTCTTCATCTTGGTAACTCCCTCCTGAATGAAGGTCCATCCCAGTGGTTTCGTACGCAGCAGATTCGCCGCCTGACAGTCCCTTCCTGCGCCATCGGGGCCACGAACTCGGGTGGCTTCCAGGCCGGAACCCGCCAAACCGGTGCAGTTCGGACCCTGGTTTCCCCCGGAGGCGCCGGGGAACGAGAAAGGCCCCCGTGAGGGGGCCTTTCCTAAGAGCAGGGGTCAGAGATCAGAGATCCTCAGACCTTGGGAACCACGTACTCGGTAGTGATGACGAGTGCGTCGGCGGGGAAGTTCCCGCTCGTAAGGAACGCCGCGGGAGCCGCTTCGACCGACCCGCCGAAGAGACCGGTACCACCGGTGATCTTGCTGCCGGGCTTGGCATTGATCAGCTCGGCAGGCACGGGGATCGTGATCGTTGCCTTGGCCGCGTCGAACGTGGCCTTAACGATGCCGAGTTCCTGGCAGGTGTTCACGTTGGTGCCTTCGACGACCGTGCAGTTGCCCCGGATGAAGAAGGGCTGCTGGCCCGGATCGCGTGGAGGAGGACAGGAACCGGCCGTTGGGTCACAGACGCCCCGGCTGTAGTTGGTGAACTTCCCGTCGAGTTCGACGGCCTCACCGTCAACGTTGAAGTCCCACGAGTAACGGGCGATCTCCGGGGTGCCACCGAGAGCCGGCAGAGAGTTGAGTTTGATGACGAAGTTGAGGTGGCCCTTCTCCCCCGGGCCGATCTCGGCTCCGACGAGGTCCATACCCAACGCGTCACCCAGCGGAGCTAGCGTGGCGTCGACGTTACCGCCCCAGTCGCCGGCGTTGTCCTCGCCCACTACAACCGGACCGGACTTGCCTTTGGTCTTCTTCTTCTTGGCTTCCGCGATGCCCGGCGCGAGCAGGGACACGGCCATCAAGGCCGTCAGTGCCAGGATCGATGCCTTGCGCAACTTCATGGTCTAACTCCCCTGTTGAGGTCCTGCCTATGGGTGCTTTCCGTGGTGTGGAGGTTCGACGGAACGCGGCCCCCTCCTGCCACCGCCGGACGTGCAGGAGGCACCGACAACGTGGAGAAAAGGACATCTCGGACGACTTCCGCCACTAACAAGGGGTTCCCGAGGTGTTCAAGCGCATCGCTGCAATCGGACTCGCATGCTTGCTGGTCGCACCTGCGTTCGTTGCAGGCGGTGCGGCCCCCGCGGCAGCCAAGAAGAAGAACGCCTATATCGATCTCAAGAAGGTCCCCAAGCCTAAGATCACGGGCAAGGAGATCATCGCCGGACTCGAGGAGTTCGTCGAGAAGTACCCCTTGCGCCAGAGCGTGCTTGCAGACACCCCCGTGGGCGACAACATCCCCGCCGCCGAGTTCCTCGCCAAAGAGACCAAGAAGCTCGGCTACGACACCCGCATCATCGAATACGAAGGCGAAGGTCAGGCGGGCAACACGGTGCGCGTCGTCGAAGCGGTGAAGAAGGGAACCAAGAAGCCCAACGAGTGGATCGCCTTCGTCGCCCACTACGACACGATCGCCTCGGCCGGAGTCACGATCCAGGGTGCTTACGACGACGGATCGGGAACCAACATCATGCGCTACTTCGCCAAGGCGTTCTCGAAGATCAAGACCAACCGCTCGATCGCTCTGATCTGGTTCGACGGTGAGGAGACCGGCCTCACCGGCTCCGAGCTCTACACGAATGAGCTGCCGGCCGGAGTGAAGTTCCACGCCGTCATGGGCTTCGACATGGTCGGCATCGGGTACCCGGCCCGCTACTGCATCTGCATCTATCACGGGCCGGTGGATGCAGCTCTGGCACTGCCGATCATCGACTACGTCAACTTCGACTTCCTGAAGTTCCCCGAGGGCGATGGCGGGCCGGGCGCCTCACAGAAGTGGCCGCTCGGCACCGAGCCGCACGTCTGCTCCTGTGGTGTGAACATCCGTAACTCCGACGAGAGCAACTTCGCCGGCAAGCAGATCTTCACGATGCGGTGGACCGGCATGCGCACGGCCTCGGACTATCCGGGCTACCACCAGCCGTGGGACACGGTGCCGTTCATGGAGCTCGTCGCCGGGGGCCGCGAGAACCTCGAGCAGGGGACCGAGAACACCTTCCTCAGCGCCTACTACACGACCTTCGTCCTCGACCACCTCCCCTAAGTTTCCTAGCAAGAATCCACCCCCCTATAGGGGTCGATTCTTGTTAGGAATCTGGCCCCCTATCGGGGATCTTTGTGGCGCGGAAAGTTCGGGCTCCTTCTGGAGGTCCTTGAGCCCATTCCAGGCGAGGTTCACGAGGTGGGCCGCGACGACGTCCCGTTCCGGTTTGCCCGCGTCCAGCCACCATTGGCCGACGAGAGCCACCATCCCGACCAGTGAGTTCGAGTAGAGAGGCGCGAGTTTGGTGTTGAAGCCTCGGGCCCGGAACTGCTGCGCCAGGATGTGCTCGACCTGCATGGCGATGTCACCGATCACGCTTGCCAAGGTGCCGGTAGAGGCGGCGACGGGGGAGTCCCTCACGAGTATGCGGAATCCCTCGGGTTCGGTCTCGATGTAGGTGAGGAAGGCCTGGGCAGCTTGCTCGACCAGGGCCTTTGGATGAGAGCCGTCCAAGGCTCCGGTGATCGCCCCGACGAGTCTCCGAACCTCTCGGTCGACGACGACCGCGTAGAGCCCTTCCTTTCCGCCGAAATGCTCGTACACGACAGGCTTGGTGATCTGGGCGCGCTTGGCGATCTCTTCGATCGAGGCGGCTTCGTAACCGAGCTCGGCGAAAACAGAGCGGCCGATGTCTAGTAGTTGGGCGCGTCGTTCCTGCCCGGTCATGCGCACCCTCTGATCCACCATCCCCTCTAGGGTAACTACGAAGACTTAACGCGCAGCTGTTTCTCCGTCACCCGCTTCACGTCGCTGACGACCCTCAGCTTCTCCGCCAAGGTGATCAGCATGCCACTGATATCGATCTGAGACCGTTTGATGCCGTGCACCGCCGAGGTAGGGAAGGCGTGATGGTTGTTGTGCCAGCTCTCGCCGAACGAGATCAGCGCCAACGGCCAGTTGTTCGTCGAGTGGTCGTCGCTGCGGAACGGACGCTCGCCGTAGAAGTGACAGATGGAGTTGATGCTCCATGTCACGTGATGAAGCATGAAGATGCGCACCAGCGATCCCCACAATCCGGCGGTCACGGCCCCCATAAGCGTTCCCGTGAACAGATAACCGAGAAGCGCAGGCAACGTGAGGGACATCACGAGCCACAGCGGGTAGAGGTTGCTGATCCGGACCATCATGGGGTCGCGTGCAAGATCGGGGCACCAGCGTTCGGGTGAAGAGGCTTTGTCCTCGAACAGCCATCCCATGTGCGCGTGCCACAGACCCTTGAGGATCCCCTTGATCCCGGGCCCCTCATCCAGGTGCGGAGAGTGTGGATCTCCTTCCTTGTCGGAGAAGGCGTGGTGGCGGCGATGGTCCGCGACCCACGACAGCACCGATCCTTGCATCGCCATCGAACCGGCGATCGCAAGCAGAGCGCGCACCGGCCTCGACGTCTTGAAGCCCTGATGGGTGAAATAGCGGTGGTAGCCGATCGTGATCCCGAGCCCGGTGAAGACGTAGAAGCTGAGGGCGATGGCCGCGTCCGTGACGCTAAGACCGGTGCCCCACAGCATCGAGACCGCTGCGATCAACCCCGCGAACGGAAGCAGCGTCGTGAGCAGAACCGATCTCCGCTGCCAGGCTGCCTGCTTGGGGGTCATGGTGATGATGCCGGGTA